>NZ_JAKRNA010000070.1:0-559 GCF_022347435.1 Corynebacterium sp. ACRPE
TGTCTTCAATATTGCAGATCATCAACCACAGCGTCTTTAGGGCTGATTCATCGTTGGTGAACTGCACCCTGTTGCGAGTAGCTTTACGCAGCTCATTGTTAAAAGATTCAATGGAGTTCGTCGTATAGATCACCTTCCTAGCTGCTGGTGGGAACTGCAGAAACGGGACAAACCGCGCCCACGCGTCCTGCCAGACCTTGACTGAGCGGGGATACTTCTCACCCAGCTCGGAAGCCTCGAATTCGGCTAAAGCAGCCCTAGCTGTGGACTCGTCTGTGGCGGTGTAGACCTTCTTCAACGCGGCTGATACAGCCCGGCGATCCCCGTAGGCTACCCACCGGTTCGCGGCACGTATCAGGTGCACGATACAGGTTTGCACCATAGAGTTCGGCCAGGTTGCCTCGACTGCTTCTGGTAGGCCTTTCAGCCCGTCACAGCAGACGATAAAGACGTCTTTGACACCACGGTTAGAAAGATTGGCGCATACCTGCGCCCAAAATGAAGCGCCTTCTTCTTTGGCAATCCACAATCCTAAAATGTGTTTGATGCCGTCAAGGTC
>NZ_JAKRNA010000071.1:0-529 GCF_022347435.1 Corynebacterium sp. ACRPE
TGAACGTATTTTGCCAGGCCACTGGGAAGGCGACCTCATCCTCGGTAAAAACAACCAATCAGCGGTAATCACGCTAGTAGAACGCGTTAGCCGATTTGTTGTCCTTGGCCACCTACCGGGAAGGCATACCAGCAAAGAAGTATTCACAGCCCTGCACAAGGCAGTTGCAGGAATCGATAAAGCTATCTGGTCATCAATTACCTGGGACCAAGGAAGCGAAATGGCTGGCCATAAAGCCTTTACTATGGCCACTGACATTCCCATCTACTTCTGCCATCCAGGATCACCATGGGAACGCGGCAGCAACGAAAACACCAACGGCAGGCTCAGAAGAAACCTTCCTAAAAACAGCGACCTGTCCATCTACAGCGCCGAGGACCTAGAAATGATCGCCAACATTCACAACCACAAACCACGCAAAGCACTCAACTGGCGCACCCCAGCCGAAGTCATGACCAACGCCCTCACACAAACCGGTAGCATCAAACCAAACTAACCATCATCGTTGCAACGACCCCTAGAATCCGCC
>NZ_JAKRNA010000007.1:0-115399 GCF_022347435.1 Corynebacterium sp. ACRPE
CGACAACGCTATCCCAACCGAGTACGAACACTCGATAGGAATCAGAAAAGGCCCCATGAAGTAACTAACCGTGTACCCGCCCGCGACACGCCGAGCGGACACACATTCTGCTACTTAACCCCATACTTGCCTATGTCTCGCGGAGCAGTCGGCCGTATCGGAGCGACTATATATAGCAAAAAGGGCCTCGTTACAAGAACGAGGCCCGTGCAAGCCCTAGCTATCTAGAGCCAATCTGCTGCTGTTAATTAGCGGCGGAAGATTGGGTCCAGGATGTGCTGCGGGATGATGCCGTTGTGAACAGCGTAGTTGTAAGCGCCGATGATTGCGCCGATAACGGAGGTGATGCCCAGTGCGGTAGCACCCTTCTTCCAATCGGAAGCCCACTCCGGGATGTTTTCGGAGATTTCGGTGCCCCACATGTCCTCGCCGGTAACCTGGTTTTCAGGCTTAACGACAGGCTTGCCGTCCTCACCTTCGGACCATGCACCCTTCTTCTTGCCCAGCTGGGTGAAGGAGCTGGAGGAAGAGGAGGAGGTGGTGTTCTCGTTGGTGGAAGAGGACTCTGCAGAAGCAACGGCGGTGCCGCCGAAGGCTACGGTGACAGCGGTAGCAGCAGCAACGGCTGCGGTGCGGAAGTTACGCATTGTGAAAATTACCTTTCGGAAGTTTTGATTGAGCCGTGTGGCTGTTGCTTAGAAGGACGGGCCGTGAACGAAGAAGTTGTATACAGGGCCGATGATGCCGCCGAGCAGGGCGCCGATGCCTGCTACAACGGTTGCACCGTAGAAGACCTTTGCCCATGCCGGCTGGTCGGAGAAGTCCTTGGAAGAACCGAAGATGCCAACGCCGTTAGCTGCCTGGTCGCCCTCGAGCTTGTGGCCAAGCTCGGAGGACAGAGAGCCGCCGGACTTGCCGTTGTCATCGTCGCCGCCCTTTGCGGTGTTGGACGGGTTCTGCGGCTGTACCTCGATCTCGGTGCCGTTCTGGTTGACGGTCTCGTCAGCGGAAGCAACGGTGGTGCCGCCGAAGGCAACGGCGAGAGCGGTTGCGCCAGCGATAGCTGCATTGCGGATACGCATATCAAAATTCCTTAAAAGTCGTACTTGCAAGGCTTCCACATTGGGAAACCAAAGTGTTATTGAATGTACAGGGAACATCCAGAAACACGCGGTAGCCGTGTTCGTATCGGCTCTAGCCGGTGTCTCAACACAATTTAGTAAAACTGTTGTCCTTTTGCACGTCATGGGCCGAAATTCCGGCCATTAAATTTATTTGGGCCCCTTAAAGGAGTTGAATTCCCTGAAAATGCAAAGTAGGAATCCTTAGTCTGAAGTGGGAAGATATCTTATAGGCTGGGAAGATACTGGGCATGTGTGAGAAATATCACGTAACAATCTACTTTTACCACTCCAGTCCCAAAAGGGCATTTTCCACTACTTCTGGCAGCGCAGGGTGGATCCAATATTGGTTGCGAGTGAACTCCCGCATGTCCAATTTGTAGGCCATCGCGGTAATCAATTGCTGGATGAGGGTGGAGGCCTGCGGGCCCATGAGGTGCGAGCCGAGAAGCTGCCCTGTCGCGCGATCGGCAACTAGCTTGCAGATACCGGTGCTATCTTCCATAGCCCAGCCGTAGGCAACGTCGCCAAAGTTCTGGACCTTGACGGTGACGTCGAAGCCCTTCTGTCGTGCTTGCTTCTCAGTTAGGCCCACTGTGGCGATTTGTGGGTGGGTAAAGATGGCGGCGGGGACATTGTCGTGGGGCAGTGGGCGGAGATCTTCTGGGTGGAGCAGGTTGTGCTGCACGGCACGGGTCTCCGCATTGGCTACGTGCTTGAGCATATATGGAGAAGAGACATCGCCAAGCGCCCAAACGCCCTCGGCGGTGGTTCGGCCGAACTCGTCGGTGCTCACGCGGGCGTCGGCAAGCAGCTTAATGCCTGCCTTGTCCAGATCCATCTGATCGCCGTTTGGGGTGCGCCCGGTAGCAACGAGAATCGCTTCTGCTTCCACGGACTCACCATTGTCGAGCTCCAACCGCACTCCATTGTCGGTCTTTTCGAGCTTGGTGCCATTGGCTATGCGCACGTCGAAGCGATCACGGGCAATCTGGTTGAAGCGCCTGGAAATGTCATCATCGAGGTGGCGCAGCAAGGTCTCGGACCGGTTGACCACGGTCACCTTGGTGCCGAGGCCGTCGAAGACGTGGGCAAACTCCATCGCGATATAGCCGCCGCCCACCACGATTAAGCTCTCCGGCTGGTGGTCCATGCGCATAATGTCTTCATTGGTGTAGTACTTGATGCCGGAATCTGCATAGACCTCCGGAATGACCGGCCGGGAACCGGCGGCAATGACGATCTGATCGCCACTGATGACATGGTTGCCAGTTTGTATGGTCTTGGGGCCAACAAAGCGAGCGTGTTCGTCGTAGACGGTGATATTAGGGGTTTCCTCACCGCGGCGGTACTGCTCGCCGCCTTGGGCAATCTGGTCGATGCGGTTGTTAAAGACGCGGTCCACAATGGAGTTCCAGTCCACGCTGTTGACCTGAGCATCTAGGCCTAGCCGGCCGGCTTCGCGTGCAGCCAAGGCGATGTCGGCGGCATAGACATACATCTTGGTGGGAATGCAGCCTACGTTGAGGCAGGTGCCGCCGAAGGTGCCCTTTTCAATGATGGCGATTTTCTGGTCATCAAAATCCGGGCTAGGGATGGAGTTTCCCGAGCCAGTGCCGATGATGATGAGGTCAAAATGTTCCTCGGCAGCGGGCGTGTGGGACTGGTGTGAAGTAGTCACGTTTATTCCTTATATATAGGGGCTAAATTACTGAGTGGATTGTGGAGTATCGAGGACAGTGGGCAGCCACTCGTCGCAGGCGTCAAAAGCTTCTTGGAGTGGGTCCGGAAGCGATAGGAATACATCGTGCCTAGCGCCCTTGATGGGATGCAAGGTGTAGTGGGCACTAAGTTCCTTTGCCCAGCGCCGCGTTTGCGCAACGTCGATGATGACATCTGCGTGGTTCACGCTGTCGGAGTACGGCTGACCCAATAGGGTGCGAGTGGACTGCAGCGTTAAGATGGGTACGCCGGCATCAACGCGGCCGCTGTGGATAGCATCAAAGCCATGGAATACCGCGGCTATCCAGCCGACATATTTCTTATGGCCGGCCAGCGGTTTAAAGCGGAGGTCAAAATCCCATTCGCCGTAGAAATCCTTATGCACGGACTCGCCGTAAGCAGTGAGGTTGCCACCGGGCAGGGGAGTCATGGGGGCTATACGGCCCAATGTGTAGAGAAGCGGCTTGAGGGGAGTGAGGACCTGGCCGGGCACGCCCATCATGTCCAGCCACGGACTATTCAGGATGAGGCCCGACAGGCGCTGGTGGCGTTCTTGGTCGGTTCGGCGCAGATGATCCATCCACAGCGGGGCGATCAAGCCACCGGTGGAGTGGGCGATGACGAGGACCTCATCATTGGGGATCGCATCAAGTGCGGCGGTGAGGTCTGTAAAGTACAGCGCCAGGTCCGAAGCATAGTGCCACGACTGGCCCGAGCGGCGCGAGCGGCCGCACTTGCGCAGATCGACGGCATAAAAGTCATAACCCTCGGCGGCAAAGTGCTCGGCTACGTGGGTGTGGAAGAAATAATCGGTCATGCCGTGTAGCCACACCAGCGCCGGGCGTGACGGGGCGGCAGACTCACGTGCAGTATCGCCCGCGTGCTCCGGCGCGTAGTGCACCAGGGTGGTGACCACGTCGCCCTCGCCATCGGGATCTGTACCCAAGTCAATGGTGGCAGCTTCATAGTCAGGGCCAAGTTTGTCTGGGCCCCATTCCGGGGAGTGTGTAACCATGCCTCGATTCTAGGTGCAATGAAGAATTTATGGTGCTGCCGGTGGGGTGTAAATACTGGGGGCGGAAATTCCCACATTTTCGCCACTGGTCTGGGGGAGAAATCCCAAATTGGATGAGAAAAGCGTAGAGTAAGGCCTTAATGCGTGACGCACTGCCAGGTTGTCATAGTGCAGCGATGGTGGCGCGGGGCGCTAAGCGCTAAAAATCAAGGCGTAGACCGCGCCGATGGATATCTATTTTCAATTCGAAGAGGTAATAACACAGTGTCCTCCGCTAAGAAGACAGCACAGGTTGTAGACGAGGTAGATGTAGCACTAATCGGTGCTGGCATCATGAGCGCCACCTTGGGTGCAATGCTCCGCGAGTTGGAGCCCAGCTGGACCCAAATGGTCTTTGAGCGCCTCGATGGCCCCGCATTGGAGTCCTCCTCCCCGTGGAATAACGCCGGTACCGGCCACTCCGCACTGTGCGAGCTGAACTACACCCCGGAGAAGAATGGCCGCATTGATATCTCCAAGGCTCTGGGCATCAACGAGAAGTTCCAGAAGTCTCGCCAGTTCTGGTCCCACCAGCTCAACAACGGTATTCTCACCGACCCGAGCGAATTCATTAACCCGGTTCCGCACGTGTCCTTCGCACAGGGCGAAATCCAGGTGGATTACCTCAAGCGCCGCTATGATGTGCTGAGCGAGAAGCACATGTTCCCGGGCATGCAGTTCTCCGCAGACGATTCCGACTTTGCTGAGAAGCTGCCGCTGATGGCGAAGGGCCGTGACTTCTCCAATAAGGTGGCCATTTCCTGGACCGACGCTGGTACCGACGTCAACTTTGGCGCGCTGACCAAGCAGTTCCTGACCGCAGCAAAGGCCTCCGGCACCGAGATCCGCTACGGACATGAGGTCATCGACATCAAGCGTGATGGCTCCGCATGGAAGGTGTACTCCAAGAACAAGCACACCGGCGACATCACCGTAGTTAAGGCAAAGTTCGTCTTCGTGGGTGCCGGCGGTTACGCCTTGGACCTGCTGCGCAAGGCAAAGGTGAAGGAAGTTGCCGGTTACGCAGGCTTCCCAGTATCCGGTCTGTGGCTGCGTTCCAAGAACCCAGAGCTTATCGAGCAGCACCAGGCAAAGGTCTACGGCAAGGCTGCTGTGGGCGCCCCGCCAATGTCCGTGCCGCACCTGGATACCCGCGTTATCGACGGTGAGAAGGGCCTGCTCTTCGGACCTTACGGTGGCTGGAGCCCGAAGTTCCTGAAGAAGGGTACCTACCTGGACCTGTTCAAGTCCATCCGCCCAGACAACATCACCTCTTACCTTGGCGTTGCCGTGCAGGAGTTCGGCCTGACCAAGTACCTGGTGGATGAGGTGCGCAAGAGCTTCTCGGACCGCGTGGAAGCCCTGCGCGAGTACGTACCAGAAGCTAAGGAAAGCGACTGGGAGACCGTTATCGCTGGCCAGCGCGTCCAGGTGATTAAGCCTGCTGGTGCTCCGCAGTTCGGCTCCCTCGAGTTCGGCACCACCTTGGTGAATAACCAGGAGGGCAATATCGCCGGCCTGCTCGGCGCTTCCCCGGGTGCATCCATCGCCCCGGCCGTCATGCTGGAGCTGCTGGAGCGTTGCTTCGGCGAGCACATGATTGATTGGGCAGACAAGATCCGCGAGATGGTTCCGTCTTATGGCATCAAGCTGCGCAACGATGAGAAGCTGTACGACGAGATGTGGGAGTACACCCAGAAGACTCTGAAGCTGGACCGCTAAAGCCAGCTTCTGTCTCGTTAGCCCCTGCACCGCTGCCGTTGCGGTGCAGGGGTTTCGTGCGCTTTGGGAAAGGCGGGGAGGGATTAGGTACTGCAGTAGGTGAGGTAGCCCTCGAGACCATTAGGATCCGGTGATTCACATGGTGGGTTGGGCTCCCACGGGTGGGTGACCGCGTGGAGAAGCTCCTGATACGGGCCCAACTCCCCGCGTTCGGCAGCGCTCAATGCGGATTCTACGGCGAGGTTGCGCGGGATAACCCGCGGCATGGCGCTATCGACGCGGGAAGGATCGGGCGAGGAGGCAAGGTAGTCATCCAAGAAGTCTCCCTCGGCAAAGAGCTCGCGGGCGTGGGTGGGGTGGCCTGCGGCGGCGTCGGCAAGAGCGCGGTGAGCCAGCGTGATATCTGGGCCGTTGAGCTGCATGGCAGCCGCATAAGAGGAAGCGACTTCTAGAGAAGTATCCAAAGCCTGTGCTAAATCTGCTCTGCGCTGGTCCGCAAAGCGGTCGCTAAAGCCGTTGATGGATTCTTGGGCAAAGCTCATGGCCTTATTCATGTCCATATCAAAAAGCGGCAGGAGGGATTCCGCCAGGCGGGCCAGGTTCCATCCCAGAATGGAGGGCTGATTGCCAAAGGCATACCGGCCCTGCCTATCAATGCTGGAAAAGACCGTCGCGGGCGAATAGGCCTCCATAAAGGCACAGGGGCCATAGTCAATGGTCTCGCCAGAGATGGTGGTGTTATCCGTATTCATCACGCCGTGAATAAAGCCCAAGCGCATCCAGTGGGACACGGTGCGGATCTGTGCATCCATCACCTGGGTGAAAAATTCCTGGTAGCCCGCGCCAGGGTAGTGTCGCGCAATGGCATAGTCGGCCAACTGTCGGGTGTAATCCGTCTGCGCGGCTAGGTGAAAGGTGCCGACGCGGATGTGGCTAGCGGCCACGCGTACCACAATGCCGGCCGGTTGCACGTGCCCGCGCTGAATGGGCCGGCCGGTGGAAATAACCGCCAGCGCCCGGGTGGTGGGAACACCCAAGGCATGCATAGCCTCAGAGACTAGGTACTCGCGCAGCATGGAAGACAGCGTTCCGCGGCCATCGGACCCGAGGCGGGAAAAGGGAGTAAGCCCAGTTCCCTTGGCATGGAGATCCCATAGCCGGCCGTCCTTTTCCACCTCGCCCAAGAGCATGGCCCGGCCGTCTCCCATCTGCGGGTTAAACGCACCGAATTGGAAGCCGGAATAGGCCATGGCGTGGCCGCCCGCGCGGCCGGTAAGGAAATCCATGCCCTCGGAGGAGCGCAGCCAGTCCGGGTCAAAGCCCAACTGCCTGGCCAGTTCCTCGTTGAGGATGACCATCTCTGGGTTCGGCTGCTCCTCCCCCTCGGTGGGGCGAACCAGGTGGGGAAGCTTCTGGGCAAAATCGTGGTGTAGCTGCATCTAAACCTCCAGTGTTCCGCGCACGCGAATCTGGGCGCGACCGCCTACCCAAATATCCGTGCCGTCATCGTTGATAAATACTTCGCCCGCCCGGCCAATCTGGCTGCCTTGTGTTGCGGTATAACGCGTTGGCACCAGGTTGCGCGAGCGCATAAACTGCGCGGCGCCGCCATTGAAAGAACCGGTGACCGGGTCTTCAAATTGCGTGGTAAAGGCCCGAACCTCATAGGCCGGCTCGCCCTCCGCGGCGTTAGGCTTAAGGCCCACAACGCCGACCTTGGGGCGCTCGCCTTGGGGCTTAACCGCACGCACCGCCTCGGCATCGCGTAATTGGAGCAGGCGCCAGCCCGGGCCATTGTCCACCCAGCCATGGTCGACAATATCCGCGCTATCTAGCCCCAGCCCACCGCAGGCCTCCTTCAGATCCGCCGGGCTTAGCGGTTCTTCGCGGCGCAGCGGCGGGGTAGCAAAGGACAAGACTTCGCCCTCTTGGCGGACAGTTACCAAGCCCACGCCGCATTCTTGGACGATGGCTCCCTCTGTCTGCGGGTTATTGCCTAGCGCCCGCCACGCGGCAGCGCTGCCCAAGGTGGGGTGGCCGGCAAAATCAAACTCTTCGTACGGGGTGAAAATGCGCACGCGGTAGTCCGCGCGGGCGTCGTGAGGTTCGAGCAAGAAGGTAGTCTCAGAAAAGTTGGTCCAGTTCGCGATTGCCTGCATCTGCTCGGTACTTAGGCCATCGGCGCCCGCAATCACCGCCAAGGCATTGCCATTAAAGGCACCCGTGGCAAAAACATCAACCTCAAAGAACTCGTGGTGCATGCCAGCCAGTCTAGTCAGCCCCAGGGATGAGGACTATGGCCTAGAGCCTGCGCTAGCCTAGAAAGCCATGAAGAAGCTATGGCCCGATGCACTTCGCGCGTGGGTAGGCCCACCGTGGAGAATTATCATTCCACTGTTTTTATGGGTTTCTTCTGCTTCTTATGCTGCTGATGTATTGGACGGGGATTCCCTCTTTCACAAGGGCGTTTTAGTTCTTTATTGCGTTGTCCTCCCATTGGCGTTGTGGCTGCAACCTAAGTTGAAGGAAAAGGCGATAGGCGCAATCGCCATTGTTTTTACCCTGTGTCTTTTTACCCCTTTGGCCGCGTTGAGTAACGTCCATGCTTTTCCCTTGGCGTATTGCGTTTTTCTCATTGGGGCGCATTCCCCGAAACGCATGCGCCGTGTATGGATTGTCTGGATAGGCGTAGGCACCCTTTTCTCTGTGTGGGCACAGCACTTTGGCAACCTTATCTTTAGGCATATTGATTTTGGGCTCGAGGGGGCACAGATTGATCCCCTAGTGTCCTTAGCCTCCGTTATTCTCATCGCGTGGCCGGTCATGGGATTTTTCTTCTTGCTTGGCACCAATGACCGCAAAAAGCGCGAGGACCAGCAGCTTCTGATTGAACGTGCGGAGATGGCTGGCGCGGTGGAGCGCAACCGCATCGCCCGAGAGATGCATGACATTGTGGCGCATAATTTAGCAGGCGTTATCGCTCTTGCCGACGGCGCCCGGTTCGCCGCTGCCAAAAATTCCGCAGCGGCCACAGAAGCCCTGGAAACCATTGCCTCTACCTCTCGCGATTCCCTCAAGCAGATGCGCGGATTGCTCTCCGTGCTGCGAGATGGCGATTCCCGCGCCGATACCAAGGCGCCCGGCGCGAGCGATATTGCCGGCCTTATCTCGGAAGCCCGCCGCAGCGGCTTCGATATCACCGTGCACGGGCTGGAGGACCTGCCGACCGAAAGCGACGAGCTCTACCAATTCACCGTCTACCGCGTGGTGCAAGAAATTTTGACTAATATGCTCAAGCATTCCCGCGATAAAAGGGGAGTGCTGCGCTTCCGCTCTACTGGAAACGGCCTAGTATTGAGCGCCGATAACCCGGCCGCACGCACGCCAGACAATCACAAGCCCGGTTACGGGCTCATTGGAATGAGCGAGCGCGTTAAGGCCTATGGCGGCAGCGTTGCTACCCGCACAGAGGACGGACACTTCTTTATCACTGTGGAGGTACCCAATGACTAACCCTGAGCAGCCAATAGGTGCGCCCGCTGGCCCCATCCGTATCGGCCTAGTCGATGACCAGCCCCTCGTACGCGCCGGGTTCGCCATGCTCCTTGGCTCCCAAGAGGATTTGGACGTTGCCTGGCAGGCATCCGATGGCGATGAAGTCCTCGACCTCGCCCGCGCGCAGCCTGCCGATATCGTGCTCATGGATGTTCAGATGGCCCGCGTCAACGGCATCGCCGCCACCGAAAGGCTGCTGCCGGAATTCCCGAACACCCAGGTCATCATGCTAACTACCTTCGATGACCAGAACTTTGTCCACGGCGCCATTTCCGCCGGGGCTTCCGGATTCCTGCTCAAAGACGTCGAACCGGAGGAACTCCTCGCCGCCATTCGCACCGTACATTCCGGCGAGGCCGTCCTTTCACCGCGCATTACCGCGCAGGTGCTGCAGCAACTGCGCAGCGAGCAGTCTGCAGCACAGCCCGATTCACCTGCCACCCCTGTTGCTGCAGCAGCTACCGCCCCTCCGGCAGAAGATCTCACGCCACGCGAGCTGGACGTCCTCAAGCTGATGGCACTGGGGTATTCGAATACCGAAATCTCCGAGTGCGAGTTCGTTTCCATGGCCACGGTCAAGACCCACGTACGCCATATCTTGACGAAAACCGGCTCGCGCGACCGCGTGCATGCCGTGCTCTACGCCCTTACTCATGGCGTGGTTTCGGTGGAGGAGCTGCTGTCTCATCCCTAGGTATGACCTGCTAAATCACTCCCAAGGATGGTTACTTCGTGCCGGTCAGGCGGCACGATGGGAACCATGCTCAAAGTTTCACACCTTTCCAAGAATTTCCGTTCCTTTAAAGCAGTAGATGACCTCTCTTTTGAGGTTCCGGACGGTCAAGTCACGGGCTTCCTCGGCCCAAATGGTTCTGGCAAGTCCACCACGATGCGCATGTGCGTGGGGTTGGAGAATCCGACTTCCGGCACCGCGACTTTTGATGGCACGCCCTTCCGTGAACTGTCCAATCCCGCTACCACGGTGGGCACCTTGCTGGATGCCAATTGGTTCCACCCCGGCCGCAGCGCCCGTGCCCACTTGGGCTACATGGCCGCGTTGCAGGGCGTGTCCATGAACCACGTGGATGACACCCTGGACCGCGTCGGCCTTACCCAGGTCGCCACCAAGCGCGTGGGCGGCTATTCGCTAGGTATGAAGCAGCGCCTGGGCCTTGCTTGTGCGCTCATCGGCGAGCCGAAACATTTGCTTCTCGACGAACCCGTCAACGGTCTCGACCCCGAAGGTGTGCACTGGATGCGTGCCCGGATCCGCGAATTCGCCGAGGCCGGCTGCTCCGTGCTGGTTTCCTCCCACCTGCTTTCGGAAATGCAGCTCACCGCAGACCGCCTCGTGGTCATCGGCAAGGGCAAGCTGCTGGGCGAGGGCACCGTGGAGGAGTTCGTCAACGGCACGGGAGGCGCAAGCCTCGAAGTGATTGTGGACCAGCCCGATGAACTCCTGCGGCTGTTGCACGGCACCGATGCGGAGACCTCCTTTGACGGTGAGGTCCTGCGCGTGCGCGGTCTCGAAGGCTCCGACATCGGCCGCATCTGTCTGGATAACCGCATTCTCATCTCCAGCTTGGAACGCAAGCAGCCCTCCCTGGAAGAGGCCTACCTCGGCGCGACAGCCGACCACGTGGCCTACCGCTCCGTCTAAACGCACAACCCAACCTTAAGGACAGATTTCTATGAATACTGTGGTGTCAGAATCTCGCAAACTCTTTTCCCTGCGCTCTACCTGGGTCTACCTCGCCATCGTGGCACTCGGCATGGCCGCCGGCGGCGTGCTCATGGCCTGGGGCTATGACTTTAACGGCAGCGTGGATGGCAAATTCCAATCTAGCGATATAGCTATTGCTAGTGAACTCGCTGTTGTAGTCATGATTTTCGCATCCGCGATGATGGTCGGCGGTGACTTAGGAAAAGGAACCGTTGCATGGTCTTATCTTTCATCCAACCGCCGCGTTGGTATAGTGCTCAACCAATTTGCAGTCATCCTGGTAGCACTCTTGCTCGCAGCAACATTTGGCATGGCCGTGGGTGCCCTGCTGATTGCGGCATTCGGCGGCGATATTAACTTTGCTAGCTTCACCCAATGGCCGGATTGCAACCAGATTGTGCTGGCTTATGTGGAATGGACCGGTTTCACCTCACTTGCTATGGGGCTGGCATATTTGCTGCGCAGTGGCACCTTCGCTGCGATGATCTTAGTAGTGGAATTTTTCGTGGTAGAAACGGCACTTATAGCCTTCAATACCTCGTGGGCCCAATCCATCTTGAATGTCATGCCATTTGCCAATATGCAAACCTTGGTCCTTGGCAGCGAGTTAGGCGGCTTGGACCATTCCCGCGGTGTGTGTGCATTGATTCTCGGCGTGATGCTCGCGATCTGCGTCGGGGGTGCATGCGTGGTATCCCGCCGCCGTTCTGTCGCCAAATAGTGCCCAGAAATAACTACGCTGGTGGGCATGAGTGATGCACTTTTTGCCCGCATAGAACCCATCCAGACCATGCGGGATGGCACGGTCAAGCAGGTCAACCCGTTCTCCGGGACCGAGGTGTGGACCGTGCCGGGTCGGGGCAACCGCCCCTTGTCCACACCGGTGGCTAACCCGCAGCCCTTGCACGAAGAAGACTTCACCCACCGCTGCGCCTTTTGCTCAGGTCGCATGACTGATACTCCGCCGGAAAAGGCCCGCATCCTGCCTTCCGGCGGGATTGTGCGTGGATTGCCCTTGACTGAATACGGCCACACCGTCCCGGCCTTTCGCCGCATTCCAAATCTTTTTGAAATCGTCTCCTATGACTACTGGCGCGCTAACTACGGCTTCGATATGGACGCCGAGACCCGCCAACGTATGCACAACTACCTTGCCGATCCTGCCGGCCGAGAACATGTGCTCAAGATCGTGCGCACGAAGCGAAAGGCAGCGCACCTGCCTGAGGCCAGCGAAGAGGAACTTATAGAACAGGCGGCGGGCTTCTTCGCAGGAGGCCACGACGTCATCGTGGCCGGCCGCCATTTTGAGCGCGGTGCACAGGATGATTCGCACGTGGTATCTTCCGGCACCCTAAGCGCCGAAGAGCACCTGCTTTTTATGCAGCTGACTATCGATGCCATGCGGGACCTCTACGAGCGCAACCGCTACGCACCCTATGTGGTGGCCTTCCAAAACTGGCTGCAGCCAGCCGGCGCCTCCTTTGAGCACTTGCACAAGCAACTCGTCGCCATCGATGACCGAGGAATGGCCTCCCACCGGGAGGTACAGATGCTGCGCAGCAATATGAACATGTACAACGAGTGGGCCGTGGACTATGCCGCTAGCCGCAACCTCATCGTTGCAGAAAATGACCATGCCGTTCTCTTCGCCGGCTTTGGGCACCGCTATCCCACCTTGGAGGTCTACTCCAAGTCCGCTACCTGTGAGCCGTGGCGGCAGTCAGAAGAGGAAATCCGCGCCATGAGCGACCTTGTTCACGCCGCCCACGCCGCAGTAGGCCGCGAGGTGCCCTGCAATGAGGAGTGGCACCACAAGCCTGCCGACGTCGACGTCGCTCAGCCATGGCGCATTCTCATCAAGCTCCGCATTTCTACCCTTGCCGGATTCGAAGGCGGCACCAAGATTTACCTCAACACCATCTCGCCCTGGGATCTGCGCGATAGGGTAGTAAGCCAGCTTTATCCCCTGCGCGAGTCCGGGCATGTTGCCCGCTCGGTCCGCGTGGCTACTGAATGCTCGGTACAGCGCAATAGCCTGCTGTATAACCCACAGCTGCGCTAGGCAAGCTGTGCTGAGTAGTTCGCGGTGGGCTTAGCACTTGACGACGAGCGTAAGCTCTCTCGACCCAGGCCCCGGCTCCTCAACGGTCATACCCGCGGCGCGCGCGATGGCGGCAACGTCAGCGGCGCTATAGGCGTCAGCAGGCGAGAGCGTTAACTCGCGGGCTAAAAGGCCCTTGTAGTGCTTATTGAAGTGGCTGACCACCTTGCGCGATCCATCGTCCTGCACGCTTTCCACCCGTACCGTTACCGCATCCTTTACCCGGCCCAATTGCTGGTACGTACCCGAGCGCAGATCCACAATAAGCTCGTCTACCCCCTCGAGCGCCTGCGTAATCTGCTTGCCCCAGCGCGACTTCATGGTGCGGCCGCCAAGCTTCGAGCCACCCGAAAGCCGGTAATGCGGAATCGGGTCGCTGGCGCGGAGGACGCCAAAGAGGGCGTCGCCAATAGCAAGGCGATCCCATGTGGGTAGGGAAGAGGCATCCAAGGCATCAAAAAGCACGCCGGTATAACGCAACACGGCCGGCATGGTGGGGGTGGTAAAAAGCCCCTGGTTGGATTCTGCCTCACCACGCAGCTTTTCCGAAAGCTTGAGTACCTCCATGGCCTCGTCTACCGGAAGAGACTGCAGCTCAGCGGCAATTTCTTGCCGGGTGGCATGCAATTGCGGAAAGGACAGCTGGCTGAAGTCAAGGGGCTGTCCCGTACCGCCATGGGCCTTAGTTTCTGAAGGAGGGAGGATAATGAGCATATATACAGGGTAGCGGGGTATATTTTTGTGCATGATTACCCGCCTTTCTGAACTATTTCTCCGAACCCTTCGTGAGGACCCCGCCGATGCCGAGGTCCCTAGCCATAAGCTGCTCGTACGCGCCGGTTATGTACGCCGCGTCGCGCCGGGCGTATATACCTGGCTGCCGTTGGGTCTGCGCACCCTGCGCAAGATTGAAGATGTAGTCCGTCAGGAAATGGACGCCATCGGCGGCCAGGAGATGCTCTTTCCTGCCCTGCTGCCGCGCGAGCCTTATGAAAAGACCAACCGCTGGGTGGAATACGGCGATAACCTCTTCCGCCTCAAGGACCGCAAGAACGCAGATATGCTGCTTGGCCCTACCCACGAGGAAATGTTTGCCAGCGCGGTGAAGGATATGTACTCCTCCTATAAGGATTTCCCGGTCACGCTCTATCAGATTCAGACCAAGTACCGCGATGAGGAGCGCCCCCGCGCTGGTGTGCTTCGCGGCCGCGAATTCACGATGAAGGATTCTTACTCCTTCGACATGACCGATGAGGGCTTGGATGAGTCCTACGGCCGCCACCGCAAGGCGTATCAGAATATCTTCAACCGCCTGGAGATCGATTACGCCATCTGTAAGGCCACCTCTGGTGCCATGGGCGGCTCCGCGTCCGAGGAATTCCTCGCCGTCTCTGAGGTGGGCGAGGATACCTTTGTGCGCTCCACCGAGGGCGACTACGCAGCCAACGTCGAGGCCGTGGTGACCCCAGCACCGGCGGAAAAGGATATCGAGGGCCAGCCAGAGGCACAGGAGCATGACACCCCGGGAGCAGAGACCATTGAGAAGCTGGTCGAATGGGCCCAGGGCGCAGGCATTACTGTCGACGGCCGCGAGGCCACCGCTGCAGACACCCTCAAGTGCATGATGGTCAAGCTCTACCACCCGGCCGTGGAGAGCGAAGAGCGCGAGTCCGAGTTGGCTGCCGTTCTCATCCCTGGCGATCGCGAGTTGGATGAAAAGCGTCTCGAGGCCGCACTCGAGCCGGTGGAGTTTGAGTTGGCAGGGGATAAGGACTTTGCTGACAATGACTTCTTGGTCAAGGGCTATGTTGGCCCGCGCGCTTTGAACGCCAATGGCATCAAGATCCTGGCCGATCCGCGTGTGGTCAAGGGCACGGCGTGGATTACCGGCGCCGATGCGAGCGAGCGCCACGTGGTGGGCTGCGTGGCCGGCCGCGATTTCACCGTGGATGAGTTCATTGAGGCCGCAGAGGTTAAAGAAGGCGACCTGGCTCCTGATAACCAGGGCACCTTGACCCTGGAGCGCGGCATTGAGCTCGGCCATATCTTCCAGCTGGGCCGCAAATACACCGAGGCCTTTGACGTGCAAATCTTGGATGAAAACGGCAAGCGTGCGGTTCCTACCATGGGTTCTTATGGCATTGGTATTACCCGCATGCTGGCCGTCTTGGCCGAGCAGCGCCATGACGACAAAGGCCTCAACTGGCCGGTTGCCGTCGCTCCTTACCAGGTACACGTAGCCGTGGCCAATAAGGACGCCGCCGCCATGGAGGCCGGCGACAAGCTGGTAGAGGAGCTATCTGCCAAGGGGCTCGAGGTGCTCTTCGATGACCGCCCAAAGGTCTCCCCGGGCGTGAAGTTCAAGGATGCGGAGCTCCTTGGCATGCCATTCGTGGCCATCTTGGGCCGTGCCTTCAAGGAAGGGAAAATTGAGCTGCGCATCCGCGGGGGAGAGACCCTCGAGGTTCCGGCCGAGGACATCGTGGACAAGATCCTCGAGCTCGTGCATGGCTAGAAAAGACCCAACTCTGCGCGGCGGGGTACCGTGGAAGGTATGAACTTTCAAAAGAATGGGCTTTCCACGGTGCTTTCAGCAATGGGCGTATTGCACTTTGTGAAGCCGAAGACTTTCGAATCCATTGTTCCGCCGCAGCTGCCAGGCCCTGCGCGCTTTTATAACTTTGCTTCGGGCCTGTGGGAGATTGCCACCGGTGCTTTGCTTCGCCGCCGCGCCACCCGCGGCTTCGGCGGTGCTTCCGCACTCGCGCTCTTTGCTGCGGTGTGGCCGGCCAATATGTACCACGCCTGGATTGAGCGCAAGGCAGGGTGGGCAAAGAAGCTCTACCACATCATCCGCCAGCCGCTGCAGGTGTTGTTGATGATGTATGCCTGGAATATCGCCAAGCATGAGGCATAAAGCCGCCTTGGCTGCATGCTAGCCAGTTAGGTCAAGCACAAAACCGGCCTGCTCCCTTACTCCGCGGGGTTTCGCGGGATGGGGAGGAGGCCGGTTTCGTGTTAAATGCCGAGGCTATAAACTAGCCGGCGACGGGGCCGCCGCAGTTAGGCCAAGCGCCAGCACCCTGGGTGGCTAGGACGCTTTCGGCCACGGCAATTTGCTGCTCGCGGGTTGCCTGGTCAGCGGTCGGGGCGTACTGAGTGCCGCCATTGGCAGCCCAGGTCTGCGGGTTGAACTGCAGGCCGCCCTGGTAACCGTTTCCGGTATTGATGTGCCAGTCACCGCCGGACTCGCAAGCAGCTACCTGATCCCAGGCGCTAGCCGGTGCGGCGGTAGCAGCAGGCGCGGCCAAGCCAGCAAGGCCGAGTGCTGCGGCGGATACGGTCAACATGGTCTTCTTAGAACGCATTGAGAGGAAACTCCTTCTCTTTGTGTCTGTTTAGCTTGCGGAATCTCCTGCAAGCTCATGGTGAACCAACCTACGCACGCTAGAGGAGCCGAAGCAATGCATAGGGCCGTAGAGGTTGCTGCCATTTCGCTGGCCCGTTGTCAGGGGATGGACAGGTGGGGGCTGGCCGGGGTGGTAGTGGTCTAGCGCATGCCGTGGGACTCTGCCGCGATGCCAATGAGCCACGTAACCCATTCCTGATCCGGGGATTCTTCCTGCGCTGCACCCGTTGCGGCAGCGGACCACTTGCGGCCGTCGTGTTCGGCAAGGCCATCGATAAAGGCCAGGGCGGAAGCAGAATCGTGGGGCAGTTCTTGCTCTCCGGAGGTATAGGCCGACTCCGGCTGCGGAATGTTGCCGTAACGGGCAAGTGCGTCCTGGAGGGCGTCGATGCGGCGATGATGAACAGCGAGGCGATGATCCACCTTATCCTCGTGCTCGGGGCCAACGTAGGCGCGGGCGAAATCTAGACCGTATACCTGCTCATACTCCCAGCTCAGAAGATCGGCAGCGCTTTTTTGCTCCGGTTGGGAAAGCTCGGGAATATCGGGGGCATCGCCGGGCAGCCAGGCATTGAGCGCGATGGCCTGCTCGGTAACTAGGGTGCGCGATTCAACGGTGACCTCATCGGCGGCCTCGGTGGTAGCGGAGGCGGCATTTTCCATAATTTCACCAGAGTCTGCGGCGTGATTGGCCTCGGTAGGGCGCTCTACCTCGCAGGAGCGTGGGGGATTGCCGGCATCATCCGTGCCGCATAGCCGCGTAATTTCGGCATAAAGGGCATCCGCCTGGGAGCTGCGCAGCCCCGCGGCATGGTCATCGACGCCGCTGAGGGACAAGGCGTCGGTGGCGGCGGCGTCGGCAAGCGCCAGCAGCCTGCTCTCTGGCCGCGGGCCAAAATAGTCGACGACGGAATCAACCGCTTGGCACCCAGCCAAGGCGGGCAGGGTGGCGGTTGTGGCTACGAGGGTCAAAGCTATACGTCGGCGGTTCACGCAAAAGACTGTACCCCGTAGCACGTAGGCTAGTGGGCATGGCTTTCCCAGATGCACAACAATTGACCGATCTCCTGCAACCCAAACTAGCTGAGCGGGGATTGGACGTAGAAGACATTAAAACCACCAAAGCGGGAAAGAAATCCCAAGTCATTATCCGTATTGATGGTGATAAACGCCCTAGCTCCGATGTGCTGGAGGAAGTATCCAACGAGATTTCTGCCTTCTTTGATGACAAGGAAGCGCAAGGAGAGCTGAACTTCGGCGCCGGCTATACCTTGGAGGTCTCCACCCCCGGCGTGGACTTGCCGCTCACCGCCCCGCGCCACTGGCGCCGCAATCGGGGGCGCAAGGTCTCCTTTGACCTTGGCGATGGCAAGACTCAATCGGCGCGCATTGGCGCGCTTAACGACGCCGCCGATGCCGTAATCCTCATCACGGCAAGCAAAAAGGACGTGCAGGCGCGCGCCGAACGATTGGAAAACATTGCCCGGGCAGTGGTAGAAATTGAGTTTGCACAGCCGTCCGAACAGGAACTTGAGGCAGTGCGAAAGACGTTTGAAGAAGCCGAGAACTAACCGGCAACCGAGAGGAATGACAAGTGAATATTGATCTACAGGCACTTCGTACCATCGAGTCCGAGCGCAACGTCCCCGTAAAGGACTTGCTGGAAGCGATTGCGGGTGCCTTGTTGTATTCCTACCTGGATTACCGCGAGTCTAATGCTGGCGGCAAGGTAGAAGGCGCCAAGTCCCGCGTCGATATCGACGCCACCACCGGTGCGGTCAGCGTCATTGTCTCGGAGCGCGACCCAGAAACTGGGGAAGTAACCACTGAATACGATGACACCCCGGAAAACTTTGGACGCGTGGGCGCGCAGGCCGTGCGCGAGGCCATCCTGCGCAAGTTGCGCGAGGCTGAGGCAGAGCGCACCTATGATTCCTACTCGGAGCTTACGGGCCGCGTTGTCAGCGGCATCGTCCAGCGCGATGCGCGCGCTAATGCCCGCGGCATCGTCGTGGTCCAGCTGGGCTCTGAGCTGGAGTCCCAGGATGGCATCTTGCTGCCGGCCGAGCAGATTCCGGGTGAAAAGCTCGAGCATGGTGACCGCATTAAGGCCTATGTCGTAGGCGTTAACCGCAACGGCGCCCAGGTACAGATCAATCTCTCCCGCACCCACCCGGAGCTGGTGCGTGGCCTTTTCGAGCTCGAAGTTCCAGAAGTTGCTGATGGCACCGTAGAAATGATTGCCATCGCCCGCGAGGCAGGACACCGTTCCAAGGCGGCTGTTGTGGGTCATGCCAAGGGCCTGAACGCTAAGGGAGCGTGCATCGGCCCGCGCGGTCAGCGCGTCAATAACATCATGCGCCAGCTTGGCGGTGAAAAGATTGACATTATCGACTTCAGCGAGGATCCAACGGTCTACGTAGGCAACGCATTGGCTCCCTCGAAGGTGGTCAAGGTCACCGTTGTAGACAACGAGGCGCAAATCGCGCGCGTGGTGGTGCCGGATTACCAGCTGTCTCTGGCTATTGGTAAAGAGGGGCAGAATGCCCGTCTTGCTGCCCGTTTGACCGGTTGGAAGATCGATATTCACTCGGACGCTGACGCTAATTAAGGATCTGCGCTTTTGTAGCGTAGGCTAGTAAACGGCCCAGTTGCAGATTGGGGCATATTGGCGACGCGAAAAGTAAGGAGTTGAATGTCTGAGAGAGTAAGACTCCGGACCTGCATCGCTACTCGCCGCCGCCTGCCAGATACGGACTTGCTACGGGTGGTCATCGACCACGATGATCCGCACGGCCGCCGTCTGGTAGCAGATCCACACCGCCGGCTTCCCGGCCGTGGGGCGTGGATTAGCCCCACTCTTTCTGCACTCGAGCTAGCGGAGCGCAAACGCGCCTTCAAGCGCGCGCTTCGCACGTCCGCACCCGTGGACACAGGTCAGGTACGGCAGTACTTGGAAGCGCATAGCGGACAGGTACCTAGCGTGGAAAACGCCGCGTTGGATTCGTACGAACCAGAGTTACAAAGGAAGACCGAACACTGATGAGCGCACAACGATGAAGCATCAGCGATGAAAGTCCTACACACCTAACTAGGGGTCAGGCCAGTTTCCGCGGCCTTGACTCCTAGTCGATACCAAGAGGAGACAAGTGCCCGGAAAGCTACGTGTTCACGAGCTCGCAAAGCAGCTCGGAGTAACCAGCAAGGAACTGCTCGCCACCCTGAAAGAACAGGGTGAGTTTGTAAAGACTGCTTCTTCCACCATCGAACCGCCGGTGATTAAGAAGATGCGAGCTCATTATGAAGCACAGTCGGGCGGCGATGACGCCGCCGAGAAGAAGCAAGACAATAAGCCTGCCAAGGGTGCCGCTAAGAGCACTACAAAGGAGGGCGCTCCTAAGCCAGGTGCGAAGGCCGCTGCACCCAAGCCGGGCGCAGAGGCGCCAAAGCCAGGCGCGAAGGCCGCTGGACCGAAGCCTGGCCAGGGCGCACCGAAGCCGGGACAGGGTGCTGCTGCTAAGCCGGGCGCAAAGCCAGCTGCCCCGAAGCCTGGTGCTAAGCCTGCTGCACCGAAGCCTGGCCAGGGCGCACCGAAGCCTGGCCAGGGCGCACCGAAGCCAGGACAGGCTGGCGGCAAGAAGTCGGGCGAGCGCCCGACCCCAGGCAATTCCATGCCTCGTCCAATGCCGAAGCCAGGCGGTTCCCGTCGCGTAGCCAATAACCCGTTCTCCACGGGTGGCGGCGACAACCGTCCGGGCCCCCGCCCAGGCGGCTCCAAGGGGCAGCGTGGCGGCAATAAGCCAGGCGATAACCGCGGTAAGCGCGGTGGCCAGAACGAGGGCGGAAATAACCGCCAGGGTGGCAATAACCAGGGTGGCGGCGGTCGTCGTCCATCCCCGGCCATGATGCCGTCCCACCCGAACCCTGCGTCGATGCCGTCTAAGGCACCGAGCGGCGGTGGACGTGGTGGTCGCGGTCGAGGCGGTCGCGGCGGTCCGAGTCACGGTGGCCCAGGTGGTGGCCGTCCAGGCGGTTTCCGCGGAGGCGGACGCGGCGGACGTCGCGGCGGCACCGCGGGTGCATTCGGCCGCCCAGGTGGCGCTCCACGTAAGGGCAAGAAGTCCAAGCGTCAGAAGCGCCATGAGTACGAGGAGCAGCAAAAGCATGTCGTAGGCGGCGTGCGCTTGCCAGACGGCAAGGGCCAGACCGTCCGCCTGCGTCGTGGCGCATCCCTGTCTGACTTCGCCGAGAAGATCGGCGCGGATCCAGCAGCACTGGTGCAGGCACTGTTCAACCTCGGTGAAATGGTGACGGCAACCGCTTCCGTATCGGAAGATACGCTGCAGCTGCTTGGCTCCGAGATCAACTACAACGTCGAGGTCGTCTCCCCTGAGGACGAGGACCGCGAGCTGCTCGAGTCCTTCGACCTGAAGTTCGGCGAGGACGAAGGCGACGAGGAAGCACTGGAGAATCGTCCTCCAGTCGTCTCCGTTATGGGTCACGTTGACCACGGTAAGACCCGCCTGTTGGACGCCATCCGTAAGACCAACGAGGGCGCCCGCGAGGAAGGCGGCATCACCCAGGGCATTGGTGCCTACCAAACCACGGTGGACGTGGACGGCGAGCGCACCATCACCTTCTTGGATACCCCGGGCCACGAGGCCTTTACCGCCATGCGTGCCCGTGGTGCTAAGTCCACCGACTTGGCCATCCTCGTGGTTGCCGCCGATGACGGCGTCATGCCACAGACCGTGGAGGCCATCAACCACGCCAAGGCTGCCGATATTCCGGTCGTCGTGGCTGTGAACAAGGTGGATAAGCCGGAAGCTCAGCCGGATAAGATCCGTGGCCAGCTCACCGAGTACGGCCTGGTTCCGGAAGAGTACGGCGGTGACACCATGTTCGTGGATATCTCCGCGAAGCAGGGCAAGAACATTGACCAGTTGCTTGAGTCGGTCATCTTGACCGCGGATGCCGCCTTGGAGCTGACCGCTAACCCGGACATGGACGCACAGGGCGTGGCCATTGAGTCGCACCTGGATCGCGGCCGTGGTCCGGTGGCAACGGTCATCATTCAGCGCGGTACCTTGCACGTGGGTGACTCAATCGTCGTCGGTGATGCGCACGGTCGTGTCCGCCGCATGCTCGATGAGTTCGGCGAAGACGTCAAAGAGGCTGGCCCATCCCGTCCGGTGCAGGTCCAGGGCCTGTCCGGCGTGCCGGGTGCAGGCGATAACCTGCTCGTGGTGGAAGATGACCGCGTTGCCCGCCAGATTGCTAACCAGCGTGATGCGCGCAAGCGCTCTGCCCTGCAGGCCAAGCAGCGAAAGCGCGTCTCCCTGGAGGATCTGGACAAGGTATTGCAGGAGACTTCGACCCTCAACCTCATCCTCAAGGGCGACAACGCCGGTTCCGTCGAGGCACTGGAAGATGCCCTGCTGGATATCAAGACCGAGGACGAAGTCGAGCTCAACATCATCGACCGTGGTGTCGGTGCTGTGACCGAGACCAACGTATCTCTTGCAGCGGCTTCCGACGCCGTCATTATTGCCTTCAACACCCGTGCGGAGGGCAAGGCGACGGAGATGGCCACCCAAGAGGGCGTGGATATTCGCTACTACACGATTATCTACAAGGCCATCGAAGAGGTCGAGGCTGCGCTCAAGGGCATGCTCAAGCCGATTTACGAGGAACGCGACACCGGTGCTGCCGAAATCCGCGCCCTGTTCAAGTCCTCCGCGGTGGGTACCATCGCCGGCTGCATGGTTACCGAGGGCAAGGTTGTCCGCAACGGCAAGGTTCGCCTGCTGCGCGATAACAACGTCATCACTGCCGACGCCAAGATTGAATCCTTGCGCCATGAAAAAGATGACGCAACCGAAATCAAGGCCGGCTACGAGTGCGGTATGGTGCTCTCTTACCCGGATATTCAGGTAGGCGACATCATCCAGGCCTACGAAGAGGTCGAGGTTCCGCGTACCTAGTCCGCAAGCGGCGTAAATAAAATCGCCAGGTGTTTCCCCGATTGGGGAAGCCCTGGCGATTTTATTTGCAGCTTCTGCTGAACTTTAGTATTTAAACTATCTAGACAGGTTTACGACAAGTTGGGTTTGCTAATGCGTGCCTTGTTTAGCAGAGAAGTTGAGGAATGCAAGAAATTTTTCGGCCTTGATTTGGGGCTCACCAAGCAGGTCGAATACCCAGTCCTCAAGTGGGAGCATTTCCTTGTTGCCATCGTTGAACCGAAGGCCGATACTATTTTCCGTAGCCTCGCCGTGGGCCAAGTCCGACCACGTTCCAGTGCGTTTCGAAAGTAGCCATTGGCCCAAAACGTAGGTGATTCCTATTCTTCCTTCTTCGGCTTTTGTGCTGGAAGTGAGCAACCTGTGCAGTACCACTTCACTAATCTGTTCTTGATCGTTTAGCCACTCTTGCGTGAGTTTAGCCCTTTCGAGGCAGCTTGCTGCTTTGTTCGGAGCATCGGCGTGAAACTCATTTAAAGGCTGGGGCGTGACGCTCGCTGTTTCTGGCTTAGATTGGTTTTGGTCTTGCAAATCCTAGGTCCTTAGATGCCATACTCCGTTTCCCCAGTTGCTTTCGTAATTGCAACTTGCTCTTCTCGCCCAATTAGCTGTCGCTGGGTCTTTACGTAACTCCTTCAGCGATCTTTCACACTGATCTTTTGTGTCATAAAGGAAGTTTCCGATGTCGGCGGTGGCAATATTTGAGGAAAGAAGGAGGGAAAATGCTGATACAATCGCGATGATTAGGGTCCTCATTCTGCTGCGTGTATCTAGCATTCTTGAATACCGTCCATTCGCTTTGTCGGAGACCATTCAAAGTTCCTCCGCGAATGTGCTTTTACCAACAGGCATTGTGTGTCGAAATCAAATGCAACGATTACTTTGACGTTCATATCAAAATCGCAATCGTTATAGACTTGAATTGCGCCCTTTTCCTTCTCAGAATGAATGCAAGCAGGAACAGGATCTCCCGGGCTTCTTTCCCCTGTGGAATATGGTTGCAGGCTTGGGGCGCCGTCAGAATCTACATTGAGAATGACGAATTGAGGGGATCGTTAAGCGTTTCATTTGTGGCAGAGGCTGGAGGGACTGCAAAGCCGCCGAGGATACAAGCGGCGGTAGTGATCGATGCGGCTATTTTATAAGGTTTCACGTTTCTCCATTCAGGCTCGTGGTGGGGTGAAACACTTTTGACCATAGTTTCGGAAACGTTTTAATTCAAGGGGTCCATAAGATATATATATATATGGTTTTATTGCATGTTCGAGATCCTCAGAATTGCCTTCATGTGCAGTTAATTTTCTGCCACAGGACATGCATGCGGAGTAGTGTAAGATGGACACAATTTTATAGATCTTGGTAGAGATTTATAGATCTTGGTAGAGATTTATAGATCTTGGTAGAGATTTATAGATCTTGGTAGAGATCGATAGTTCGACGGAGAGGGAGTTGCACCATGGTTGACCACGCGCGTGCTGCACGAATGGCCAAGCGTATTAAGGAAATCGTGGCGAGTGCCATAGAACGCGAGATCAAGGATCGCCGCCTCGAGTTGGTGACCATCACAGATACTCGAGTGACGGGCGACCTGCACGATGCCACCGTTTTTTATACCGTGCGCGGAAAAGACATTGACTCCGAGCCAGACTTCGCACAAGCAGAAGAAGCCCTCAAGCGCGCTAAAGGTCAGCTGCGCAAGATTGTGGGCGATCAACTCTCGGTGCGGTTTACCCCGACGCTAACCTTCGAGGTCGATACCGTTCCGGAGGCCTCTGCTCATATGGAAGAACTTCTGGCCCGTGCTCGCGCCCGCGATGAAGAACTGGCAAAGCTGAAGGAAAACGCCCAGCCGGCAGGGGATGCGAACCCGTATAAGACCTCCGATGAAGACGAGGCTTAAGTGACCAAGAAGCAATATGAGCCGGCAGTTGCCGCTTTGCACGATGCTCATAGCATCTGCATTGTGACGCACCTGCGGCCGGATGCCGATGCCATCGGCTCTGCTGCGGCGTTGCTGCTCGCGCTGCGCCAACGGGGCAAAGACGTGTGTGCCGTTGTGGGCCAGGAGCGGGAAATTTCCCGTAACCTTTACACCATTCCTGCCGCCGACGACGTCACCACTAGCCTTAAGCTGCCGGAAAGCTATGACCTCTACGTCACCGTTGATTGTGGTTCTTTGGACCGAACGGGGTTCTTTGCGGATCGGATTGATCAGCTAGCCAAGCAGGGCCGGGTTCTGTGCATTGACCATCATTCTTCTAACCCAGGGTTTGGTGCCATCAATGTGGTGGACACTGAATGTGAATCCACCACCGTGGTGTTGCTGAGAATCCTGGATTCACTGGAGATTCAGATTGACCGGCATATTGCGCACTGCTTATATGCCGGCTTGATGACCGATACTGGCAGTTTCCGCTGGGGTAGGCCGGCTATGCACGATATTGCCACCCGCCTCATGCACTACGATCTCGATACCAAGCAGATCGCAGCTGACCTTTTAGATTCCACCACACCGGACGATCTTCAGATGATCGGTAGGGTACTGGCCGGTTTGCGCCTCGAAGAAGCAGGGGAGCACACCCTAGGCATTCTCGTCGCGCGTCTGGAAGATATCCAGGGACACTCCGATTCGGCTGTCGAATCACTAGTGGAGTTCGTTCGCGCGCTAGAAGGAACCACCGTCGGCGTGGTGTTTAAGGAACAAGCTCCGGAGGTGTGGGCAGTTTCCTTGCGTTCTTCTCGCATCGATTGTTCTTCGGTGGCGCTAACCTTCGGCGGTGGCGGACATGTACCGGCCGCGGGCTATACCGCTCACGGGGCTCCGGAAAAAATTATTAAGGAATTGGTGGCCGCTATCCAATGAGAAATAGGCAGACGGATGGAATGAACGCTCAGGATCGCTCCACCGCTGGCACGGTAACCGCACGCGAGGTCTTTGGCCTCGCGTTTCCCGCGCTTGGCGTACTTGCGGCCATGCCGCTCTACCTTTTGCTAGATACCGCGGTTGTTGGTCGTCTAGGTGCCCAAGAGCTCGCCTCACTTGCTGCAGCCACCACAATTCACTCCGTGGTGACGACGCAGTTGACTTTCTTGTCCTACGGCACGACCGCTCGTTCTGCTCGGCTCTTTGGCTCCGGCAAGCGCGAAGCGGCGGTTGCAGAAGGCGTGCAGGCCACCTATGTGGCTCTAGGAGTAGGCGGGTTGCTCGCGGTAATCATGTGGATTTTCGGCGGAGTATTTGCCCGCGCCTTAACCGGTGATCCCACCACGGCCGCCGGGACGGCCTTGTGGCTGCGCATCGCAGCTCTGGCTATTCCCGTTACTTTGGTGGAGATGGCCGGAAATGGCTGGATGCGCGGTGTCCAAGATACGAAGAAGCCACTGTACTTTACTTTGTCTGGCATGATTCCCGGCGCTATTGCGGTGCCCATTTTCGTCCATTTCTGGGGGCTGGCAGGCTCGGCTATTGCCACGGTATTAGGCATGAGCATTATTGCTGCGCTATTCGTCCGCGAATTGCATAAGGAACATACCGGCTCCTGGCAATTTCAGTGGCATGTGGTACGCGAACAGCTCATCTTAGGCCGCGATCTCATCCTGCGTTCGGCTAGTTTCCAGGTGGCCTTTCTTACCGCCACGGCTGTGGTTTCCCGCGTTGGTACCGCTTCTTTGGCCGGTCACCAGATCATGATGCAGCTGTGGAACTTCATGTCCCTCATCTTGGATTCGTTGGCCATTGCCGCGCAATCATTGACTGGTGCTGCACTAGGTGCTGGCTCTGCGCGGCACGCACGAAGTGTGGGCAGCAAGGTGGCGTTGTACTCTACGATTTTCTCTGGTCTCTTGGCTGTCGTATTTGCTGCTGGTGCAGGGATTATTCCGCGCATCTTCACCTCCGCTCCGGAAGTGCTCGATGCCATCTCCCAGCCGTGGTGGATCCTGGTAGCCATGGTTATCGGCGGTGGCGTGGTCTTCGCCTTCGATGGTGTCTTGCTGGGCGCGGGCGATGCTGCGTTCCTGCGCACGCTGACCATTTCTTCGGTCCTGGTGGGATTTTTGCCGGGCGTTATCTTGGCGCACTTCATGGGTACGGGCTTAACCGGCGTGTGGTGTGGCCTCGCCGCTTTCATTGCTTTCCGCATGGTGGGTGTGGTCTACCGGTTCCGTTCGATGAAATGGGCCGTAGTACAGAAGCGCTAGCTGCGCTAAAGTGGGCGTGTTCATACTCTCGCGCGGTGCTCGGCTCCGTGCAGCGCGCAGACTCTAGGAAGGCGGGTGAGAAACCTATGCCAACAGTGTGGGCGGTTTCTGACCTGCATGGAGCGGTCAAAACCAATAGCGAGCGCATTGATCAGCTCACCCCGCCCGATCCCGCAGATTGGCTCATTGTGGCCGGGGACGTTGCAGAACGCACCGATCTCATCGTTCGCATTTTGCGCCAGCTCAATGATCGCTATGCCAGGGTCATCTGGGTGCCGGGCAACCATGAGTTATTCTCTCGCTCCCAGGATCGGTATCAAGGTCGAGATAAGTATGCGCACCTGGTGGAAAGGTGCAGGGAAATTGGAGTTATTACTCCAGAAGACCCGTATCCGGTATTTCACGGGACTACCATCGTTCCGCTATTTACTTTGTATGATTACAGTTTCCGTCCGCATGGCCTTAGCGTGGACGAAGCCATTGACGCGGCGCGCGCAAAACAACTGATGATGACCGATGAGTTCGCCATCGCCCCCTTCGTAGACGTGCGGGCGTGGTGTTGGGACAGGTTGGCCTATTCCATCAAGCGCCTTTCCCGAGTACATGGTCCTACCGTGCTGGTTAACCATTGGCCGTTGGTCCAAGAACCAACCATGCTGTTGCGCTTTCCGGAAATTGCCTTGTGGTGCGGAACCAGGCATACGCGGTCGTGGCCGCGGCGCTATAACGCGGAGTCGGTCATCTATGGGCACCTGCATATGCCGTCTCGCATGAATGTGGATGGCGTTGACCACATCGAGACGTCATTGGGGTATCCACGCGAATGGCAGGGGCGCGACAGCGCCCAGGCGTGGCCGTATCCGGTACTGCGTTCTTTTGAAGGGGAGGAGGCACGATGATGTATCCAGAGCTATTTCCTGAAAGTGCGCGCTATTGCTATGTACGCACGGATTCGGGTTACGCGGATTTGGCTAATTTTGAAGGCCTCGCGGCCGAAGAAAAGTCTTTGGTTTCCCAGGCCGTTGATGTACGCAAGGCCGAGTTCGGAGATGCTCGGTGGTGTGCGCACCGAGCCTTGCAGGAATTGGGGGCCAGCCCGGCGACGCCGATTTTGCGCGGTGAGCGCGGCATGCCGCTGTGGCCAGAAGGCTTTGTCGGCTCGATGACGCATACCGAGGGGATGCGGGCTGCGGTGGTTGCCCCTACCTCAGCCTTAAAATCCGTAGGCCTGGATGCAGAACCCGCCGAACCGCTGCCGGATCATGTGCTCACCATGATCGCCCGAGCGGGGGAGATGCCGCAGCTTTTACGGCTTCGTGAGGCGGGGATTACCTGCCCGGATCGTTTGCTCTTCTGCGCCAAAGAGGCCACGTATAAGTCGTGGTTTCCCATGACTTTTCGCTGGCTGGACTTTGACCAGGCAGAAATCGACCTGCGCGAGGATGGCACGTTAATTTCCTATATTTTGGCTAGGCCCACACCGGTGCCTTTTATTACCGGGCGCTGGGTAATTCGAGACGGCTACGTTATCGTCTCCACCTCGGTTCCGGCTTTAGACTTTAGCCACTAAAGGGTAGAAGGCCGTGCCACAAACACGGTGGCCAGGCGCTTGCCTTTTTCTTTAATGAGCGCCACGGCTTGGCCATTAGGGGCCACAGCAGCGTGGACGCCCTTGAGTCCGCGGGGCTCAAGCCATTTGCCCATGGCGAGGGCGGCTGCCTCCTCCTCTGTGACGGAAAGGACGGGGAAGCAGCGAGCCAGGGCCTCATCCAAGCTGAGGGAAAGGCGCGGGGATTCGGCAAGGGCGTCGAGCGAGAGGGCGTCGGCAAGTGCAAAAGGGCCCACCTCAGTGCGGCGCAGGGCTGTCAGGTGCCCGCCCACCTGCAGCGCCTCGCCCAAATCGCGGGCCAGGGAGCGAATATAGGTACCGGAAGAACAATCCACCGTGACGTCTAGATCGATGTAGTCGCCCTCGCAGCGCTCTGCCAGAACGTCAAACTTATCAACCGTTACTGGGCGGGCGGGAATGTCTACCTCCTGGCCCTCCCGCACCAGCTCATGGGCGCGGCGGCCGTTAATTTTAATAGCGGATACGGCCGCGGGCTTTTGCATAATATCGCCGGTGAGCTTGGCAATCTCTGCCTCGATTGCGGCGCGGTCAATGGCCGCAGCGCTAGCACCCCAGGAGTATTCTCCCTCGGCGTCATCGGTTGTGGTGGTGGCGCCGAGGCGAATGGTAGCGTCATAGGACTTAGTGGAGGCAACCATGTGGGCCAAGAACTTGGTGCCACGCTCCACACCAAGAACCAGCACGCCGGTGGCCATGGGGTCGAGGGTGCCGGCGTGGCCTACCTTCTTGGTGTGAAAGTACCTGCGTAGGCGGCCGACGACATCGTGGGAGGTCATGCCGGCGGGTTTGTCTACGATGACGAGTCCGGAGTTTGCGAGCGCATCAGTCATAGCCTCTAAGTCTATGCTCTACGATGGTCTGCGTGGATATTTGGTACGGAATCGATGACATCCCCGCGGAAGTGGGCCCAACGTCAGTAACCATCGGCGTCTTTGACGGCCTGCACCGCGGCCATCAGCAGCTCATCTCCGCCTGCGTGGAGCACGCACGCGCTCATGGTGAGCGCCCTGTCATGGTGACCTTTGACCCGCACCCGGTGTCGGTATTCCTCCCAGAGCGTGCGCCCCTGTCGGTGTTGAGTTTTGAACGCCGACTGGAATTGGCCGAAGAGATGGGCATTGCTGCCGTGCTCGTTATTGACTTCACCCGCGACCTTGCTGGGGTGGAGCCACGGCCCTACGTAGAAGATTTATTGGTAGGAAAGCTCGCAGCCCAGCACATCGTGGTAGGAGAGAACTTCACTTTTGGCGCCGGCGCGACCGGAACCGCCCAGGCTATGCAGGACTTTGGTGCCGAGTTTGGCTTTAGCGTGGACATCGTTCCGCTGCTGGATGATAAGGGCGTGCGCATTTGCTCGACCCACATCCGTGAGTGCCTTGCACACGGGGACATCGAATCCGCTAATTGGGCGCTTGGTCGCCATTTCACCGTGACCGGACCCGTAGTGCGCGGCGCAGGCCGTGGTGGCAAGGAACTCGGATTCCCCACGGCCAATCAGTATTTCCCGGATACGGTGGCCATCCCGGCCGATGGTGTGTACGCGGGCTGGTTCATCGTCCACTCTGATTCCTCTATCGAGGGGGATATGCGGCCTGGCGTGGCCTATGCGGCCGCTATTTCCGTAGGCACCAACCCCACCTTTGGCGACGAGGAGCGCTCTATCGAGTCCTTCGTGCTCGACCGCGACGCTGACCTGTACGGCTACGAGGCTACGGTGCATTTCGTAGGCCACATTCGCGATATGGTGAAGTTCAATTCCGTAGACGAGCTGCTAGAAGCGATGGCCAATGACGTAGCCAAGGCCCGCCAGGTGCTCGCTGCCGATGCGAAGGCGCAGGGCTGGACCGCGAAAGATTACTTCCTGCGGGAGAAATAAATGAAGGCGATTCTCGATCTTGATACCGGCATTGATGATGCCCTAGCGCTGGCGTATGCCATCGCCCATCCGGACCTGGACCTAATAGGCGTGACCTGTACGTACGGCAACGTGACCGTGCCTTTGGCCGTGCGCAACACCCTGGCTCTTCTAGAGCTGCTGGGCCAAGACGATATTCCAGTGTTTGCCGGGCCTAGCCCGGATGGGTTTCGGCCAAGTGAGATTTCTTCCTTTATCCACGGCCACAACGGCGTGGGGGAGGTCCTGCTTCCGCCGGCAACCACCCAGGCGCAGTCCCAACCAGCGGCCGAGTTCCTCATCGAGGCCGTGCACGAACACGGAGATGATCTAGTAATCATTCCCACCGGCCCGTCCACCACGATTGCTGACGCCATGCAGCAAGACCCTTCCTTTGCCACATCCGCACACCTAGTGATGATGGGTGGGGCTCTTACCGTTCCTGGCAACGTCACGCCATGGTCTGAGGCCAATATCTCCCAGGATCCGGAAGCTACCGATTACCTCTTCCGCCACACGAGCGATACCACCATGGTGGGCTTGGATGTCACCTTGCGCACCCTTTTGACCACAGCGGAGTCCGCTCGTTGGCGCGCTACCGGCACCCACGCCGGCCGGATTTTTGCGGACATGGTGGACTATTACATCCGCGCCTACGCCACCACATCGCCGCACTTGGGCGGGTGCGGCCTGCACGATCCATTGGCCGTTGCGGTGGCAGCAGATGCCACGCTTGTCGACGTCCTATCTATAAACCTCAAGACTGACACCACCGGCCCTACCCGTGGACGGACAATCGCGGATGAAAAGCGATTGGACGCGCCGCCCACCGCCCGAGTGGCTGTGGGCGTGGATAGTGAGCGTTTTGTGCGAGAGTTTGTCGAACGTCTTGAGACGCTCTTCAGCGAGCTCTAAAAGCACAGCCTAGAAGCCGTGTGTTTTGATTTTCTCTGCCTGGGCGCTGTAAGGTGTTTGTTTGGCTTAGCGACTGCGGTTCACAGCAGTTGCGGCACGCACAAGTCACGCGCGCAGCGCAGGCTTAAGCGTCACGATAATGTGGACTGAAATAAAGGAGAAATACTCATGGCATTGACCACTGAGAAGAAGGCCGAAATCCTCAAGGAGTACGGCCTGCACGAAACCGATACCGGTTCCCCTGAGGCACAGGTTGCCCTGCTGACCTCCCGCATCAATACTTTGACCGAGCACCTGAAGTTCCACAAGCACGATCACCACTCCCGTCGTGGTCTGCTGCTGATGGTTGGTCGCCGTCGTGGCCTGCTGAAGTACTTGGCTGAGAACAACGTCGATCGCTACCGTGATCTGATCTCTCGCCTGGGTCTGCGCCGTTAATTTCGGCCCAGCTTCGGCCACCTCGCCCCGCCCTTTGGCGGGGCTTTTGTGGTTTTTCTGTTAGAATTTGACACCGTTGTCATAGACAAAATCGACCAGGCGGCATCGACGATCGCCTAAACCACTCAAGGAGACATTTTTTAATGAGCGTTCAGAACTCCGTCGAGTTCAATATTGACGAGGACTTTGGCATTACCGAGGCCATTGCCACGCTAGACAATGGTGACTTTGGCACCCGCACCCTGCGCTTTGAAACCGGCCAGCTGGCCCGGCAGGCAGACGGCTCCGTGACCACCTACTTGGACGATGACACCATGTTGTTGGCCACGACCACTGCGTCCAACCAGCCGCGCGAAGGATTTGATTTCTTTCCGCTGACTGTGGATGTAGAAGAGCGCATGTACGCGGCCGGCAAGATTCCAGGCTCCTTTTTCCGCCGTGAGGGCCGTCCGTCTTCTGAAGCCATCCTGGCATGCCGCCTTATCGACCGCCCGCTGCGCCCAACCTTTGTCAAGGGCCTGCGCAACGAGGTTCAGGTCGTTGTCACCGTGATGTCCCAGGATCCGGAAGAGTACTACGACGTCGTTGCTATCAACGGCGCTTCCGCCGCCACCCAGCTGTCCGGCTTGCCCGTTTCCGGCGCTGTCGGCGGTGTCCGCATGGCACTGATCGCTGATGATAAGCACCCCGAGGGCCAGTGGGTGGCTTTCCCGAACCACGAGCAGCACGAGCGCGCTCTCTTTGAGATGGTCGTTGCCGGCCGCATTGTCAAAAAGGGCCGCAAGGACGACGTAGCCATCATGATGGTCGAGGCCGGTGCCGGCACCAACGTTGCTGAGCGCATTGCCGACGGCGCCCCTGCACCGCAGGAAGCAACCGTTGCTGAAGGCTTGGAAGCAGCAAAGCCATTCATTAAGACCTTGTGCGAAGCCCAGAACGGTCTGGCGGAGCGTGCCGCCAAGGAAACCCAGGAGTTCCCACTCTTCCCGGCATACGGCGATGATGTCTTCGCGGCAGTGGAAAAGGCTGCTACCAAGAAGCTAGAGAAGCTGCTGACCATTCCGGGCAAGCAGGAACGTGACGACGCCACCAATGAATACATGGAGCAGGTCGAAGAAAAGCTCTTGGACCAGTTCGAGGACTTGGAAGAGTCCGATGCGTCTAAGCAGATTCGCGGCGCTTATAACGCTTTGATGAAACAGATCGTACGCCAGAAGATCCTCTCCGAGGGCTTCCGTATCGATGGCCGCGGCGTTACCGATATCCGTGACCTATCCGTTGAGGTGGACCTGGTTCCGCGTGCTCACGGTTCCTCCCTGTTCGAGCGCGGTGAGACCCAGATTCTGGGTGTTACCACCCTGGACATGCTCAAGATGGAGCAGCAGATTGATTCCCTGACCCCGGTGGAATCCAAGCGCTACATGCACCACTACAACTTCCCGCCATTCTCCACTGGTGAGACTGGCCGCGTGGGCTCCCCGAAGCGCCGCGAGATCGGCCACGGTGCATTGGCCGAGCGCGCTCTGCTTCCGGTCATCCCATCCCGTGAGGACTTCCCATACGCCATCCGCCAGGTCTCCGAAGCCTTGGGCTCCAATGGCTCTACCTCCATGGGCTCTGTATGTGCCTCTACCTTGTCCCTCTACAATGCCGGTGTTCCGCTGAAGGCTCCGGTAGCTGGCATCGCTATGGGCCTGGTTTCTGGCGAGGTAAATGGCAAGGAGAAGTTTGTCGCCCTGACCGATATTCTCGGCGCCGAGGATGCCTTTGGCGATATGGACTTCAAGGTCGCCGGTACCTCTGAGTACATCACCGCCCTGCAACTGGACACCAAGTTGGATGGCATCCCGTCCAAGGTCCTGGCCCAGGCACTGGAGCAGGCTCGCGATGCCCGCTCTACCATCCTGGAGACCATGGCTGAGGTCATCGATACCCCGGACGAGATGTCTGGCCTTGCACCGAAGATCACCTCCGTGAAGATCCCGGTTAATAAGATCGGCGAGCTCATCGGACCAAAGGGCAAGACCATCAACCAGATCACCGAGGAAACTGGCGCCGATGTCTCCATCGAGGATGACGGAACCGTCTACGTTTCCGCTGCCACCGGTGAGGCTGCGGATGCTGCCATCGATAAGGTGAACTCCATTGCTAACCCGCAGCTGCCGAAGGTAGGAGAGCGCTTCCTGGGCACCGTGGTAAAGACCGTGCCGTTCGGCGCATTCGTTTCCCTAACTCCGGGCCGCGACGGCTTGATCCACATTTCCAACCTGGGCGGCGACGAGCGCATCGAGAGGGTAGAAGACGTCATCAACGTTGGCGATAAGGTTCAGGTAGAAATCGCGGATATCGATAACCGCGGCAAGATTTCCCTGGTTCCGGTTGAGGACTAATCCCTAAACCCAAAGAAAGGCTCTGCCTTCCAGTTCACTCGCTGGAAGGCAGAGCCTTTCTTCGTAGGTGTGCAACATTTAGAGGCGCCGCTATACCTTAGTTCTGGAAGTCGATGACAACGCGCGATGGGTCCTTCAGATACGTCACGGAGTAGGCGGTCTTCTTCTCTAGACCGATAATGAGCTGGGTTTGCGCCTCAAAGGTGGTGGTGTAGTTGACTGCACTGACCACCCCGGCACCAGGGGTAGTGCCTGGTTGCATGTACTTTTCTTTTAGCTCTGGGGTAGAAGGCCACGGTGTTCCCTCAATGCCGAGGTTGAGGAAAGTATTTCCTTGGACCTCGACTGATTTTCCGGATGCCTGTTGGGCGGGGCTATCGGTATAGGTCGTAAACCAGCCCGGTTCACCTTCGCCCTCTAGGTCGATGACGACTCGGGTGAAGCCATCGTGTGCTCCCACTCGCACACCCGTGGGGATGAGGTTTCCGAGACTCTCTGGCATATGCTGTTGGTCCTCGAGCGAGGCCGTGCCCATACCGGCGAATGCCAGTGGGGCTGAGTCCTGGGGGAGCTTCTGCTTTTCTGCATCCGCTGCAGAGGTACTGCGCGGGGCAGAAGTAGCGGCGGGGGTAGCGGAGGAGGTCTGAACTTCAGCGGTGTCGGTAGCTGACTGAACCTCACTGAAAGTTGGTGCGCCTGCCTGCGTAGTTTCTTCATCGGAACAAGCGGCAAGTGCTAACGCGCATCCTGCACTGATGGCCACGGCGAGAGGGCGAGAGAAAATTGAGGGAGACAAATTCATCACTTCCTTGGTGCTTACCGTGTCGTTACACCCATTCTACTGGGGCAGATGGGACAAGCATTAGGAAGTGATGCAATTGTTAACCCATGTGAGAGGGGAGGGTGCGGCTACTTCTTTAGTTCAACCAGCTGAATAAGGTTGCCCACGGTGTCATCGAATACAGCGATGATGGACGGGCCAACATCGGTGGGCTCCATGGTGAACTTCACGCCCTTGTCACTGAGCTCTTTGTATTCTTTTTCCACATCGGCGGACAGGAACTGCGTGACCGGAATACCGTCAGCTTTGAGTGCTGCGGCGTAGTTTTTGGCGGCGGGGTGGCCCTTCGGTTCCAGAAGCAGCTCGGTATTTCCCTCATCTTCAGCATTGGTGACGGTGAGCCACCGAAAATCGCCGTGAGTTACATCATCCTTAACTCGGAAGCCAAGGGTATTGACGTAAAAATCGTGAGCGCGGGCAACGTCGTCTACAGGAACGGAAGCGATATATATCTGCATGCCCGCCATCCTAGTGAGAGTGAGGGGGGGCATCGTCGGAGAGCGCAAGTCCGTTCCAAGGAAGGCGAGGAATTGTGCAACCCCCATGCGCGTTAGGATGGGGAGAAAAGTACTACCGATGTGGCTGAAGAAGGAGAACACACCATGGCTATCAAGGTTGGCGTACTAGGCGCTCACGGACGCGTAGGCCAGGCAATCGTTGAAGGCGTCAACGCGGAAGATGACCTAGAGCTGGTGGCAGAAATTGGCCGCGATGATGATTTGCAGCAGCTTATCGACGCCCACGCAGAGGTCATCGTGGACTTTACCCAGCCAGATTCCGTAATGGGAAACCTGGAATTCTGCATCGCCCACGGAATCCACTGCGTGGTGGGAACCACCGGCTTTGATAAGGAGCGCTTGGCTCAAGTAGAGGAGTGGACCAAGCAGGACGGTGCCGGCAATGTCCTCATTGCGCCGAACTTTGCCATTTCTGCGGTGCTCACGATGGTGCTAGCTAAGCAGGCTGCGAAGTTCTTCGAAACGGCAGAGGTTATTGAGTTCCACCACCCAACCAAGTTGGATGCACCGTCCGGTACTGCGATCCATACCGCTGAGGGAATTGCCGCCGCCCGCAAGGAGGCTGGTCTGGGAGACATGCCGGATGCTACGGAAAAGCAACTCGATGGTGCTCGCGGCGCCACTGTCGATGGCATTCCGGTACACGCGGTTCGCACCCGTGGCATGGTGGCACACGAGGAGGTCATCTTTGGTGCGCAAGGTCAGTCGTTGACCATCCGCCAGGATTCTTATGACCGCGCGTCCTTTACTCCGGGCGTGCTGGTGGGCGTGCGCCAGATTGCAGATCACCCGGGCCTAGTCGTAGGCCTCGATAAGTACCTGGGGCTTTAAGCCATGGCTAAAGCAAGTGAGCTAGATATTCAGCTCATTGCCGCAACACAGTTCCACGCCCCGCAGGGCGTGGAGTGGCACGCGGATGACTCGGCCTCTGATGGGGAAGCACTTGTCGAGTTCGCTGGACGGGCGTGCTACGAGTCTTTTGATAAGCCAAACCCCCGGACAGCAACCAATGAAGCCTACCTGCACCACATCATGGAGGTAGGCCATACTGCGTTGCTTGAGCATGCCACGGCCACCATGTACATCACGGGGCTGTCGCGGTCGGCGAGCCATGAGCTCGTGCGGCACCGGCACTTTTCTTTCTCGCAGCTCTCCCAGCGCTTCGTTCACCCGGAGGAGACCGAGGTGGTTCTACCAAAACTGGTAGCCGAAGACGAGCAACTAAGTCGATTGGTAATGCAAGCGGTAGATGAGACTCGCTTTGTTTACGATGAACTGCTTAGCGCACTGGAAGAGAAGCTGGATGAGCCCAACGCTCTCCTGCGCAAAAAGCAGGCCCGTCAGGCGGCGCGTGCTGTGTTGCCAAACGCCACAGAAACGCGCATCGTTGTCACTGGCAACTATCGTGCGTGGCGGCATTTTATTGGTGCACGGGCCGCCGAGCAGGCGGACGAGGAACTCCGCCACGTTGCGGTGGAGTGCCTGAAACTGCTGCAAAGCAAGGCTCCAGTGCTCTTTGATGATTTCAATATCACCACTCTTGCTGATGGGACCCAGATGGCGGCAAGCCCCTACGCCTAACACGCGCGTGACCCCGATGCGGCTAATTGCAAGCCAAAAGGGTAATCTTGACGGCTATGAGCACAGGTATGACAGCAAAGACTGGCGTCGACACCTTTGGACGCATCGGCATCGCCATGGTCACCCCGTTTGACCGTGACGGTGCGCTGGACGTTGCAGCAGGTCGTCGCCTAGCAGCTCATCTCGTTGACAATGGCGTTGATTCGCTCATCCTTGGTGGAACCACCGGCGAATCACCGACCACTTCAGTTGAAGAGAAGCTGGAGCTGCTCAAAGCCGTAAAGGAAGAAGTAGGAGACCGCGCAAAGCTTTGTGCCGGTGCCGGAACGAATGACACCGCAACCTCCATTAAGTTGGCTCAGGCCACCGCTGACGCGGGGGCAGACAGCCTGCTGGTGGTAACTCCGTACTACTCCAAGCCTTCTCAAAAGGGCGTTTACGAGCACTTTGCCGCAGTCGCGCAAGCCACGGATCTACCGATCTGTGTCTATGACATCCCTGGCCGCTCGGGCATCCCAGTGGCGCCGGATACCCTCCGCCGCCTTGCGGATTTGCCGACCATCCAAGCCGTAAAGGACGCCAAGGGCGACCTTCCTGCGGCCGCAGAACTCATCCAAGAAACCGGTTTGGCTTGGTATTCCGGTGATGATCCGATCAACCTGCCGTGGCTTTCCCTCGGCGCATCTGGTTTCATCTCCGTTATCGGCCATGTTGCACCGCGTGCCTTGGTAGAACTTTATGAAGCTTTCGACGCGGGCGATATGGCCCGCGCCCGAGAAATCAATGTCACTACGCTCCTTCCGCTAACCCATGCACAAGCTCGGTTGGGCGGAGCGACGTTTGCAAAGGAAGCCCTGCGCCTGCAGGGCATCGAAGTTGGCGATACCCGTCTTCCTATCACCGCTGCGAGCGGGGAGGAACGCGAGGAACTTCGCCGTGATCTGGAACAATCTGGAGTCCTCTAAGAATGAATGAACCCCGTAACCGTTCCCGCAAGGTGACCCGCAAGGCGGGCCCACCGGCGGAAAACGAAACCGCCTCCAACGATGCGGCTTCGCCAGTTTTCCAAGCCCCAGCAACTGACGCGGGCAATTCCGCGCAGGATAATTCCGCTAAGGGCGACAAGGATAATTCTGGCAAGAAGAATTCTTCCGATAACCACAACGAAGGTGGCGGCAACAACCGTCGCTCCCGTTCCCGTGGCAGCCGCGGCCGTGGCCGTGGTGGCAACGGCAATGGCAATGGCAATAACCACGGTGGAAACAATAACCACGGCGGCAAGAACGGCAATGGAAACGGAAAGAACGGCAACGGTAAGGGCCGCGGCCGCAACAACCCTGGCCGCCGCAACGTGCCCAAGTCTATGCAGGGCGCGGATCTGACCAAGCGCCTGCCGGAGCCACCGAAGCAGCCAAAGGATGCCCTGCGTATTTACGCTCTGGGCGGTATCTCGGAGATCGGCCGCAATATGACCGTCTTCGAGTACGGCGATGACCTCATCATCATTGACTGTGGTGTGCTCTTCCCATCCTCTGGTGAGCCAGGCGTGGACCTCATCCTGCCTGACTTCGGCCCTATCGAGAAGAAGATCCACAAGGTCAAGGCCCTCGTCGTTACTCACGCGCACGAGGACCACATCGGCGCTATCCCGTGGCTGCTCAAGCTGCGTCCGGATATCCCCATCGTTGCTTCCCGCTTCACCATCGCGCTTATTGCTGCAAAGTGTAAGGAGCACCGCCAGAAGCCGAAGTTCGTCGAGGTTAATGAAAAGTCCGACGTAACCTACGGTCCGTTCCGCGTGCGCTTCTGGGCCGTCAATCACTCCGTGCCGGATGCCCTGGGCATCATGCTGGGCACCCCAGCCGGCAATATCATCCACACCGGTGACATCAAGCTGGACCAAACCCCGCTGGATAATCGTCCAACGGATCTCCCCGCTCTGTCCCGCTATGGTGATGAGGGCGTTGACCTCATGCTGTGCGATTCCACCAACGCTACGGTCCCTGGTGTATCGGCATCTGAGGGCGATATTCCTGCCAACTTCAAGCGGCTCGTCGCCGGCGCTAAGCAGCGCGTAATCTTGGCGTCCTTCGCCTCCAACGTTTACCGTGTCCAGGCAGCTATCGACGCCGCTGTGGCAAACGGCCGCAAGGTGGCCTTCAATGGCCGTTCGATGATGCGCAACATGGAAATCGCAGAGAAGATGGGCTTCTTGAAGGTTCCACGCGGCACCATCATCCCCATCGATGAGGCTGCCAAGATGGCTCCGCATAAGACCATGCTGATTACCACCGGTACGCAGGGTGAGCCAATGGCAGCTCTGTCGCGTATGGCCCGCCGCGAGCACCGCCAGATTACCGTCCGCGATGGCGATACCATCATCTTCTCTTCCTCGCTCATTCCGGGCAACGAAGAGGCCGTCTACGGCGTCATCAACATGCTGTCCCAGATCGGTGCCAACGTTATTACCAACCAGGATGTAAAGGTGCACGCCTCCGGTCACGGTTACGCTGGCGAACTGCTCTTCCTGTACAACGCAGCGCGCCCGCGCAACGCTATGCCGGTACACGGCGAGTGGCGCCACCTGCGCGCCAATAAGGAACTGGCTATCTCCACCGGTGTGGATCGCGACCGTACGGTGCTGGCACAAAACGGCGTCGTCGTGGACCTGCGCAAGGGTCGCGCCGAGGTCGTAGGCCAGATGCAGGTGGGCAACCTGTACGTCGACGGCGTGTCTATGGGTGACGTGGACGCTGACACCTTGGCTGATCGCACCAACCTGGGTACCGGCGGCGTGGTTTCTATCACCTGTGTGATTGATAACCGCACCTCGCGCCTGCTGGAGCACCCAACGGTATCTACCACAGGCTTCTCCGATGATGACCGCGGCATCGTGCCGGAGGTTGCGGAGATGGTGGAAAACACCATGAACGATCTCGCCGCTGAAGGCGAGAATGATACTTACCGCATGGTGCAGAAGCTGCGCCGTAAGGTATCCAAGCTCATGGATTCCAAGTACAAGCGCGAGCCGGTCATTCTGCCGACCATCGTGCCGACGAATTCCGGTCCTTTGGTTACCGATGAAGAAGACGTTGACGCTTCTCGCGAGTCCCTGTAAATAGCACGGGTACCTCGCGCTAAGCGAAAGCAAGCCCCAGCATGCCAGCTAGCTCGGTATGCTGGGGCTTATGTCGTTTTCTTCTGCTGAGCGCGCCAAAATGGTAGCGCTATTTCATAAGCTTGGTCCCGATGCCCCTACCTTGTGCGAGGGCTGGACAACCCGGGACTTGGCCGTACATTTGTGGGTGCGGGAAAACCGCCCCGATGCCGCCGCCGGCATCTTCGTCAACGCGCTGTCCGGCCGGCTGGAAAAGGAATCACGTAAGGTGGCCGACCGCGACTTTGATGAGTTGGTTGATGACTGGGGGAGGGGACCAGCTGCCTATAACCCCGTCCGGTTCGTGGATGCACAGCAAAACTTTGTGGAGCACTTTGTTCACCACGAGGATATTCGCCGGGCTAATGGCATGGGCCCGCGCGACTTTTCGGCTCGCATCAAGCAGCAGATGCATAGCTATCTAAAGCTCTTGGCTAAGGTGGCCCTGCGCAAATCTGAACGTCCGGTGATTCTGCAGCCGGAAGGATTGCCGCGAATCGTTGCCGCAGATACCCATGGCGTGGCGGATAAGGGCGATGCCGTGGTCCGCGTTTCGGGCGAGGTAGGCGAGCTCATCCTCTGGTCCTTCGGGCGTGATGCTGCTGAAGTCAAGGTTGAAGGTGATGCCGAAGCCATCGTAAAGTCAATTCTCTAATCTTGATTTAATCGCAGTTTCTTAGCTTTGGGGTGCGTGGGAAGCGTTCACCGTGAGATTGTGGGTCCAGGTATTAGGGAAACGCGTGTGGCTAATGTGATTTATGGGGTGGCGCGGTTAAGGTAGAGGCATGTCTGTCAAAAATGCCTCTTCGCGCGGAACGCGCCGAAAGTCGAATCGTTCACGGCCGTCGGGCCGCAGCCGGTCCGGTGCTGGCATGCCGGAAAACCTGGCTATGACGTCTTCGCATCGGCGCGCGGCGGCGACCTCGCAGGAGCGTACGGGCAGTGCGTTCCGGGCCGTCGGCAAGGGCTTGGGCGTTGCCTTTGGTGCCACAGCCCGCGGCATGGGAAATATGGCGCGGGGCGTAAGCCATGGCGTGGCCGGGCTCAAGCCCAGCGAAGACTTATATGACACCGAGGAGTACGAGACGACGAGGGAGCCGGAAGAAATTTCTGCACGCGGGGAGAAAAAGAAGAAGAGCAAGGTTACTCGGGCGCGCGATGTAGCCGCAGAAGAAGAGCTTTCTGCCATGGAAGTAAGCGAGGAAGAATCGCGCGGTATTCAGGTGAAAAATCCTGATGCGGTGGCGCTCGTTTTGATCGGCATTGCCATCGTGCTTGCGGCTACCGTCTGGTTTGGCGTTGCCGGCCAAGTAGGCGCCTGGGTGGGCAATATCGTCCGCTATGTCATTGGTGCAGGCGCCTGGGTGCTGCCGGTTGCGCTAGTGGCCTTGGCCATTGCCTTGATGATGGACATCTCTGGTCCAGCGGGGCACTTTAAGCCGCGCATTGTGGGCGGTATTAGCATTATCGTCCTTGCCATGCTCAGTTTGATCCACATCTTTGCTGGTACCCCTGAGCTCGGCTTTACCCCGGACAGCGCCGGTGGTGCCGGCGGTGTAATCGGCTACGCCATTGGCGGCCTTCTGGAGACGGCCTTCACCTCTTTCGTCGCTGTGCCGTTGCTTTTCCTCGTCATTATCTACGGCGCCCTATTGGTCACCGGCATTACTATCCGCGAGGCCTATGAGTTGGTGGCTGATGCCATTGCTGCGGCCTTTTCCCGCTTTGGCGGCGCGGACGAGGACTATTACGACGAAGAGGGCGATGACCTCTACGGCCACGTCACCGGCGATATTGATGACATCGCAGAAGGCCGTGAGCGCAGCGAGCGCCCAGCACGACCTGCAGCCAAGCGCCGTTCCTCTGAGCGTGGTGGAAGCCTGCGCGCTTTCCGACGCCCCACTGAAGACCCCGCCCCGCGTGGTTCTTCTTATCCGGTGGATTCTCCTGCTGCAGCAGAGGAGGAACATGCCACCCGCGCCTTTAGCACACCAACGCGAGGCGGGTTCCAGTCCGTGTCTAACGCGGCTGAGAAGCCGGTCTCTCGTGACATCGGGGATACCGATGAGATCCCGGTGGTAGACGACGCCGCTGCGTCGTCGCCGGAACAACCGGCTTCCGGGGATCCGGAACCGACCCGAGTGCTGGGCACTACTCGTCAACGCCCCACTTCCCCTTCTACCCGCTCGGCTACGGCAGCAGGTGCTGATGCTGGCACTGCCGCCGGTAACGCAATTGGCTCGGCCGCTGGTGCGGCTGCGGGCGCTGCCGGTGCTGCGGGAGCAGCAAGTGGCGCAGCAAAGACTGCTGCTGCGGGTGCTGCCGGTGCCGCTGGCGCTGCGGCAGCCGGTGCAGCTGCAGGCGCTGCTGGATCGGCAGTGGAAGGAGGCGCTGATGCGGTCTCGTCCGCGCACGAGAAGGCTCGCCAACTCTTCCGCGAGCGCTCCGGACGCGACGCTACGACCGGCGCACAGGTGGACGCCACCGAGCCTGCGGCCGAGGCCGCAGGGGAAACGGGTACCTCTGCTGCACCTGCACCGACCGCACAGTTTGGCAACGAGAATTACGCGGTTCCCACCACGGACCTGCTGACCCCGGGCACTCCAGCCAAGGAGCGCACTGAGATTAATGACCGCATCATCGAGGCCATCACCGATGTCTTCGACGAGTTCAAGGTCGATGCCCAGGTAACCGGCTTTAGCCGTGGCCCAACAGTGACCCGTTATGAAATCGAGCTGGGACCAGGCGTCAAGGTATCGAAGATTACGAACCTGCAGTCCAATCTGGCCTACGCCGTGGCCACGGATAATCTACGTTTGCTCACGCCCATCCCCGGCAAGTCGGCCGTCGGCATTGAGGTTCCAAACCCAGACCGCGAGATGGTGCACCTGCGCGAGGTGCTTGATGCGCCCAGCATGACCAGCTCACCGGATCCCATGCTCATCGGTTTGGGCAAGGACATCGAAGGCGAATACACCTCGTTCTCGGTGCAAAAGATGCCGCACTTGCTGGTTGCCGGTGCTACCGGTTCCGGTAAGTCCGCTTTTGTGAACTCGATGTTGGTCTCGCTGCTAACCCGAGCCACCCCTGAGCAGGTTCGCCTCATCCTGGTAGACCCGAAGATGGTGGAACTTACCCCGTACGAGGGCATTCCGCACTTGATCACGCCCATCATTACCCAGCCGAAGAAGGCCGCAGCAGCCCTGCAGTGGCTGGTGGAGGAGATGGAGCAGCGCTACATGGATATGAAGGCTGCTCGCGTACGCAAGATCGAGGACTATAACCGCAAGGTTGTCTCCGGCGAATACCAGGCGCCGGCAGGCTCCGAGCGCGAGGTACGCCCGTACCCGTACATCGTCTGTGTCGTCGACGAGCTGGCGGACCTGATGATGACCGCGCCAAAGGAGATTGAGGACTCGATCGTCCGCATCACCCAGAAGGCGCGTGCCGCCGGTATTCACCTCGTCCTTGCAACCCAGCGCCCGTCCGTTGACGTGGTGACCGGTCTGATTAAGACCAACGTGCCTTCACGCTTGGCCTTTGCGACGTCTTCACTGACGGACTCTCGCGTTATCTTGGACCAGGGCGGCGCGGAAAAGCTCATTGGTATGGGCGATGGCCTCTTCATTCCGCAGGGCAAGCGTCCCGTGCGTATGCAGGGCGCATTCGTCTCGGATGATGAAGTCATGGCGGTTGTCGATGCCGCCAAGTCGCAGGCCGCGCCGAACTACACCGAGGGCGTGACTGAAGAGAAGCAATCCGAGGCCAAGCAGGAAATCGATGAGGAAATTGGCAAGGACATGGACGACCTCCTCGAGGCCGTCGAGCTGGTGGTCACCGCCCAGTTGGGCTCGACTTCTATGTTGCAGCGCAAGCTGCGCATCGGGTTTGCCAAGGCCGGCCGCCTCATGGACCTGATGGAATCTCGTGGCGTGGTCGGACCGTCCGAAGGCTCCAAGGCCCGCGAGGTTCTGGTGAAACCGGAAGAGCTCGATACCATCATCTGGATGATCAAGGGCGCCGACCCTGCCGAAGCCCCGAAGGAGATTCAGGATGAGATGCAGCAGCAAGAGCAGGAGGAAGCTGCCGCTACTTCCGACGCCGATTCTTCCGCAGGCGCCGATTCCTCCCCGCAGGGCGATGCCGGCGACACCCGTACCGTCCAGACAACGTATAACCCTTCGGCAGGCGCCTTCTAAGATCGTGTAAAGTTGAACGAGTCTTGGAGGGGAGTACCCCATCTTTCGGCATCGATCGTCAGCACGGTAGCGTTACGCTCCCGGTCGTGCCGGCCCGGCGGAAATTGGTTCGCCGGGCGGGGGAGACCTCCGGTCATTTTGTTGTATCTTCGACCGGAGGGATGTACCAATGCATGTGCCATTGTGGATCTGGGCGATTTCCATCATCGTCATTCTTGGATTCTTTGTTTTTGATTTCTACTCCCACGTGCGCACCCCGCACGAGCCGACGCTGAAGGAATCCGGGTTCTGGACCCTGTTCTATGTCGGTATCGCTTTACTTTTTGGTGCCGGCGTGTGGGCCATATGGGATCACGAGCACGGCATCCAATACCTCACGGGTTACGTGACAGAGAAGGCGCTATCCGTAGATAACCTCTTTGTTTTTGCGCTTATCATGGGCGCCTTCAAGATCCCGCGGAAGTACCAGCAAAAGGTATTGCTCATCGGTATCGTCATCGCCTTGGCATGCCGCTTGGTATTTATCCTTTTGGGTGCTGCGGTCATCGCGGCATGGTCCGATATCTTCTACCTGTTCGCGATATTCCTCCTCTACACAGCGATCAAGCTCATCGTCGATGAGATTCGGGACGCCCCCGAAACCGATCCCAATGACATGGGCATCATCAAGCTGATCCGCAAGGTAGTCCATGTGACCCCGCGCTACCACGGCGATAAGCTCACGCACCGCGTGGAAGATTCTTCGGGCAAGCGTAAATTCGCGTTCACCCCGCTATTTATCGCGTTGGTGTCCATTGGTCTTATCGACGTGATGTTTGCCTTTGACTCCATCCCAGCCATCTACGGCATTACCTCAGAAGCGTTCTTGGTCTTTACCACCAATGCCTTCTCCCTCATGGGCTTGCGCCAGATGTACTTCCTGCTGGATGGCCTGTTGGATCGCTTGGTGTACCTGCCCTATGGTTTGGGCATCATCTTGGGCTTCATCGGTGTGAAGCTCATGTTCCATGCGCTGCATGAGAATAACTTGCCGTTTGTAAACGGCGGCGAGAACGTGGAGTCCATCCCAGAATTTTCCACCATTACCTCACTTATCGTGATCGTGGGCGTCCTGGTTATTACGGTTATCGCCTCGATTATTAAAAACAAGCGCGATGAGAACCAAGGCGGAGTACCGGTATCGCACAATCACTTCGACTGGGACGAGGAAGGCAATAAGATCGTCCGCAACAAGAAGGGTGAATTCTTGGGCAAGGCCGAAGACCTGCCCAAGGAAGAGCTACCGCACTAGAAGCGGGCGTTGACGGGATTCCATTCGCGGAAGCTGCGGCCGGTAATGCAGCCGGCCTGGTAGAAGGGGTCTTTGTCCATGAGGGCAATGGCGTCGGCGACCACGGCGTCGTCGGCAAGCCCCACGATGATGAGCGCGCCGCCCTTGGAATCCGTCAACGGGCCGGTGGCAATGATGGTGCCCTCCTCAAAAAGCTGCGCGGTAAACTCGCGGTGCGCGGGGCGGGCCTTAGCAATCTCAGGATTATTGGGGTTGTAGTCGTAGCTAACAGCAAAATACTTCATGCTTCGCATTTTAAAATGCAGGGGCATCCAAGCGCAGGTGCTTGGTGCTAACAGGTAGTATGTATAACGTGAATCAACCCGGAACACAGTCAGCGCAATCCTCGGATGTGAATCCACAGGTATCCAATTGGAACCTGCCAAATATTCTCACCAGCCTGCGCATTCTTTTTATTCCGGTTTTCGCATGGCTGGTTGTTGCTGGCCATGAATGGTGGGCTTTTGGCCTATTTGCGGCCCTAATGCTGACAGATAAGCTCGACGGGGACATCGCACGTGCCCGTGGCCTTATCACCAATTTTGGCAAGATTGCTGATCCCATCGCGGATAAAGCGCTTATGACTACCGCACTGGTATGCCTCAACATCATTGGGGTACTGCCAGTGTGGATTACCGTGGTCATTCTCATTCGAGAGTTTGGAATCACCATCTGGCGTATGGTTTTGTTGCGCCGCGGCAAGGTCGTTCCTGCTTCGAAGGGCGGCAAGCTGAAGACTGTATTGCAATCCCTAGCAGTGGGGCTGTACCTGTGGCCCTTGCCGGAGTGGATGGACGTACCTACCTTCCTAGTGATGCTTTTGGCCGCAGTGGTGACCGTGGTTACCGGCGTTCAGTACCTCATCGACGGCAAGAAGCAGAATAGCTAGGTAGTTCATGAGCTCCATGGCGGCCCGCCTCGTATCTGAACTCACCGAGCGCGGCGAAACTTTGTCCTTTTGTGAGTCACTTACTGCTGGGTTGGCCAGTGCCACGGTGGCTTCTGTCCCTGGAGCTTCGGCTGTGTTGCGCGGAGGGCTTGTAACATATGCCACCGAGGTGAAGTCCCACTTTTTGCACCAGCCGGTAGCCGATATCGAAGCGGTCGGTGTGGTTTCTGGGCAGACCGCCCTTGCAATGGCCCGCGCGGCGGTGGCAGAAACCGGTGCGGACTGGGGGATAGGCCTTACCGGAGTGGCAGGACCAGACCTACAAGAAGGCAAGGCGGCCGGCACGGTCTATATCGGAATTTATTCTCCTAGCGGAGTCAGTTTTTCGCAGCAGCTTTCCGGGTTGGGGAAAGAGCGAAACGAAGTCAGAGAGGCCACGGTCGAAGCCGCCTTGCGTCTACTGCGCGCAACTTTGGAAGAAAATCCGGCACTGCGGGAACAATAACGAGACAAGGAGCGTTGACTATAGTGATGAACACTTCTACTGCAGTCCTCGAACACCCGGTAAACGGCGCTGTTGCACCAGCGGCGCCCGCCACTGCTCGTACCCCTGAGCCGCTATTGCGTGAGGCTCTTGGGTTGACGCTGCGCGCCTTCCGCGCGGACAAGGGAGTGACCCTGCGCGAATTGGCCGGGGTGGCCCGCGTGTCGCCGGGTTACCTTTCGGAGCTTGAACGCGGCCGCAAGGAGGTCTCCTCTGAGCTTCTTGCGTCGGTGTGCCACGCGTTGGATTGCTCGGTCTCTGATGTACTGATTGAAGCCGCCGGTTACATGACTCTGCCCTCCATGGATGAGGAGCTTGCTCATACGGCACCTGCCGCATCAGAGCTTTAGCCCACAGCGGTCTATGTCAACAGCCGGCCTACTCTCTTGCGAGGAAGGTCGGCTGTGGTGGTTAAGGGGGGCGTCGGCAAGCGCCCGCGACCGCGGGGAGTACAAGCGGCGGAAACAGCGCTTCGCTAGTATAAACAGCAGAACATTACGCACATTTTTTAACCTAGAAAGGTTGAAGCACACCATGGCGAACCCATTTGTTAAGGGCTGGAAGTACCTGATGGCACTCTTCGATAATAAGATCGAGGAAAACGCCGATCCGAAGGTGCAGATCGAGCAGGCTATTGAAGATGCTCAGCGCCAGCACCAGGAGCTGTCTCAGCAGGCGGCCGCCGTGATTGGTAACCAGCGTCAGCTGGAGATGCAGCTTAACCGCCGTTTGGCAGAGGTAGAAAAGCTGCAGGGCAATGCTCGCCAGGCTCTGGAATTGGCTGATCAGGCCCGTGCCAAGGGCGATGAAAATAAGGCCGTGGAGTACGAGAACGCGGCAGAGGCCTTCGCTGCCCAGCTGGTTACGGCTGAGGAGTCCGTGGAGGATACCAAGAAGCTGCACGACCAGGCACTGCAGCAGGCAGAAAAGGCCAAGAATGCGGTTCAGCGTAATAACACCGCGCTGCGCGAAAAGGTCAATGAGCGCTCCAAGCTGCTTTCCCAGCTGGAGCAGGCAAAGATGCAGGAAAAGGTCTCTGAGTCTTTGAACTCCATGAACGAGTTGAGCGCCAATGGCAATACGCCGTCCCTGGATGCTGTACGCGATAAGATTGAGCGCCGTTACTCCAAGGCACTGGGCCAGGCTGAGCTTGCTGAGAACTCCGTAGAAAACCGCATGGCCGAGGTTCAGCAGGCTGGCGTGCAGATGGCCGGTCATTCCCGCTTGGAGCAGATTCGCAGTGAAATGAACTCTTCTAAGTCCGTGGAAGGTAATAAGGCTCAGGCCATTGAGGGCAATAAAGCGTCCGGCTCTGCTGCCGACAACGCTGCTCAGCCAGGCAGTGCCAATAACGATGCTGTGCAGGCCCGGCTGCGTGAGCTGCGTGGGGAGTAAACCCCCGACAGTCTTTTAAATAATTATCTCCTCCCTCGGCCATCATTTGGTGGTGCGTGGGAGGCGATAACTATTGCTGCTAGTCGCCGACGCCGCGGGCCTGCAAAGCCTCACCCATGGCGCGCGCTCGCCGGATGGAGCGAATGATAACCGGGGTGCCAAATGCGAGCGGGGACATCCCGGCACCGCGCGCTTTGCGGGCATCTAGGACTTCATAGACGGTTTTAAACATCAACGGGATGAGACGAATAGTCAGTGACATAGCCAAGCTGATGTTTTCTACCGGTATTCCCAGTCGCTTTAGCGGCTGCAGCGATTCTTCCAGCGACTCCATGATTTCATCTACCGTGGAGGTCAGCGTGAGCAAGAAGGCACCCATCATTGCGGCGAAGACATTGAGGAACATCACTGCCGCATAGTCGAAGTCCTTGGCCCACCATTGAAAGCCTGCCAAGGGAACCAGGAAAAAGAGTGGCGGCCAGATCTGACTCCACGCAATGCGCAGTGGAATCCGGGCGCAAGCATAGAGAAAGACGACAAAAATGACGCCGCCTGCTGCCCACGGAATAGACTTGAAAAAGATGCTGGTGACCAGGATAAAGACTAAGAGGAATGCGATCTTCCAACTAGGCTTGATGCGGTGAACAAAGCTGGTGCCATCAACATAGACGGAAAGTGGGAGATTCGTGCGTCGTTGCATGACAATTCTCCCTACAGCGGCCGCTGGGCCATGAGGTCTTGGTAAAAATCTATGACCTCCGCCGGCCGGCCATCCGCGGCGATGCGGTGGTTATCGATGCAAATGACCCGATCAAAATCGCGCAGAAATTCCAGATCGTGCGTGACCACAATCAGCTGCTGTTCCAGTCGCGCGAATTCTCTTTTGATCCGATCGCGGTTGCGCAGATCCAGAAGGGTAGTGGGCTCATCAGCGATGATGAGAATCGGGTCAATGACCATGACCGCTGCTAGCGCGAGGAGCTGCTTTTGTCCGCCGGAGAGCGTATGTGGCGAGCGCTCAGCAAATTCGGCGAGACCGAAGCGCTCGAGGGCAGCATCCGCGCGGGCAAGGCGCTCGTGTTTGGACAGCTTAAAGCGGCGGAGCGAAAAGGCGACGTCATCGCGCACATTGGGCATGACAATCTGGTTTTCAGCATCTGAAAAGACAAACCCCACCTTTTCGCGCACCTTTTTGCCCTGCTTGGCGACGTCCATCTGGTCCACCGTCACCGCACCTTCACTAGGCTCGCCTAAACCATTAATGAGCCTAGTCAAGGTGGATTTCCCGCCACCATTCTGGCCGATAATGCCAATGCGCTGCTCGGTGAGGGTGAGGTTGATGTCCTCGAGCACCACGGTGTCATCAAAAGCCACCGAGACCGAGGAAAATTCGATCGTGGGCACTAGGCAGCCTTTCGTCCCATCAGATCGGGGAAGGCCGCGTGAACACCGAGAGCGATGATGACGGCAACGACAAGCTTTCCGGCATCGACAGGGATGAAGGGCAATTGAGCTGCGAAGGCTGGACCAATTTCCAAGCCAGAGCGGATCATGAGACCAAAGGCGCCGCAGATGTACTGGACGGCAAGGCCGGCAATGGCCGCGATGGCAAGTATGACCGCCATGCCGCCCTTGTTCTTAGGGGAGCGGTAGGCAATTGCACCTGCGATCGCTGGCGAGAGAACATAGCCGATGATGTAGCCTGCGGTCGGGCCTGCCAGTGCACGTAGCGTGGTACCGCCACCCGCCAGAACTGGGAGGGCAAGGCCCAGGAACAAAAAGAGGAGTCCCACGTAACCGCCGCGCTTGCTGCCCAAAATAAGGCCGGCGAGGATGAGCGCTGCGTTTTGCAGCACGATGGGTACGCCGGCCGAACCGATGGGGATGGACACGAAGGCAAGGACGATGACGAGGGCGGTAAACACGGCAACATAGGCAATGGTGGTTGCCAGAGAGTTCTTTTTCATGTTCAAGAGACTAGCACTGCATGAAAACTGCAGACAATTGAGGGTTTTGAACGGTGTTCATCCGAGGATGATAATTGCGAGCCGGAGCTACTGCGGCGGGCTCCCAATCGACGCTTTCTGGACCGCTGGCGCCCGTGCTTAAGTGCTGAGTAGGATAGCGCGCATGCGATTGACCGAGTATCACCAGCTCATTGTGGACGAATTTGGCGAGTCTAAGGGAAAGTGGATTAGCCACTCCCATGTCTTGCCTGACCTCGGGGCAACGCCCGATGAGCTTATCGAACGCGGCGTCGATCCGCGTCGCGTCTGGCTGAGCCTGTGCGATGACTTTGATGTACCGAAGGAGCGCAGGTTGGGAGTCGATTACCCAACTTTATAGCGCGGTCGAATTCGGCGGACTGGCGTGTTCACTTTCAAAATTCGAACAGATGTATGTAAGATGGCGGAAGTGTCGATGCAGTCGTCTACAGTGGGATGGCGTTGACGGAGGGAACCGTTTGAGTTCCACGGCAGTCTAATAATGCGTTAGTACATCGTCGTTAAAGATAAGGATGAAAGTTAATGGCAACCAAAAAGAAGTCTTCTTCTGCCGCCTCTAAGGGAGATGACCGCCAAAAGGCCCTCGATGCCGCAATGGCCATGATTGAGAAGGATTACGGCAAAGGCGCTGTGATGCGCCTGGGCGATGACAACCGCCCACCGATTAAGGCCATTTCTTCCGGTAATACCGCAATCGATGTCGCTCTGGGTATTGGCGGTTTCCCGCGCGGGCGCATCGTAGAGATTTATGGCCCGGAGTCTTCTGGTAAGACCACTGTTGCGCTGCACGCTATTGCATCCGCGCAAAAGGATGGCGGCATTGCCGCGTTTATTGACGCCGAGCACGCGCTCGACCCGCAGTATGCTCGCCTGCTTGGCGTGGATACCGATAACCTCTTGGTTTCCCAGCCAGATACCGGCGAACAGGCCTTGGAGATTGCCGATATGCTGGTACGCTCCGGCGCAATTGACATCATCGTCGTTGACTCCGTAGCCGCCCTTACCCCGAAGGCGGAAATTGAAGGTGAGATGGGCGATAGCCACGTCGGCCTCCAGGCCCGCCTGATGTCCCAGGCGCTGCGCAAGATGACCGGTGCCCTGTACAACTCCGGTACCACCGCTATCTTCATTAACCAGCTGCGCGAAAAGATTGGCGTGATGTTCGGCTCGCCAGAGACCACCACCGGTGGTAAGGCGCTCAAGTTCTACTCTTCCGTGCGCTGCGATATCCGCCGCATTCAGACCTTGAAAGACGGCCAAGATGCCATCGGTAACCGCACCAAGCTCAAGGTAGTAAAGAACAAGGTCTCGCCACCATTTAAGATTGCCGAGTTCGACATCATGTATGGCGAAGGCATCTCTCGCGAGTCCTCCATCATTGACCTTGGCGTCGAAAACGGCTTCATCCGCAAGTCCGGCTCCTGGTTTACCTACGAAGGCGACCAGTTGGGCCAGGGTAAGGAGAAGGCGCGTAATTTCCTGAAGGATAACCCGGATCTGGCCAATGAAATCGAGCAGAAGATTTTCCAGAAGCTCGGTATCGGCGAGGCCGCGGCCGAAGGCGAGGAGGGTGCCGCGATGGACGTTCCTGGTGCCGATGACCCATTGACCGATGAGTCCGTTGATCTCGTTCCAAACGTCGATTTTGATGACGACTAAAATCGTCTAGCCCGTCCCCACACGCTCCACGTACCATTTGAATCTGCATCATGAATCAGCCCGCCCCCGAAAAGCTCGCCCAACTCCGTCAGGCCCTCGAGGCCTATGAGAATGGAGCAGCTGGGGGTGGGCTTTTTGATCGAGAGGCAGAAGAAGCCAAGGCCAAGGTCCGCTCTCGGGCGCTGGGTCTTTTGGATCAGCGTTCTAGGTCCCGGAAAGAGCTCTATGACCGTCTAGTAAAGGCCGAGTTTGAGCCAGATGTCCTTGAGGACGTGCTGGATGATTTGGCCCACGCGGGGCTGGTGAACGACGCCGCTTTTGCGCATGAATGGGTGCGCCAACGACATAAGCGGCGCGGCAAGTCCAGCTCGGTTCTCAACAGGGAATTGCGGGAAAAGGGCGTGAGCGAGGCCGATCGTGCTGAGGCCCTCGAGCAAATTGACCCTGCCGATGAACAAGCCATGGCACAGGCCCTTGCGGAAAGGAAGGCTCGCTCCATTAAGACCGTTCCCCCGGATCGCAAGGAGCGCGACAAGGCCCTACGCCGCATCGTGGGTGTGCTGGCACGCCGCGGCTTCAATGAAGGGATGTCGCTACAGATCGCAATCGCAGCCCTTGACGCGCGGTGCGCGGAACTGCGCGCAGAGGACTGATACGGCCAAGGCAGGGTAGCGCCGGAATGGCTAAGTCCGGCAGTTATGAGATGCCTAGCTTCATGGCTAAACTATGCCGACGTGGAGCAGACAATCGCAGATAACCGTACTTATGAAGTCCGAACTTTCGGCTGCCAGATGAATGTGCACGATTCAGAGCGCATCTCTGGCCTCTTGGAGGAAGCCGGCTACGCGGCCGCCGGCGAAGGCGTGGAGCCAGATCTCATCGTCTTTAATACCTGCGCCGTGCGCGAAAATGCCGATAAGCGGCTCTACGGCACCTTGGGTGCCTTGAAGAAGACAAAGGAAAATCATCCCGGCATGCAAATTGCCGTGGGTGGTTGCCTGGCGCAGAAAGACAAGGACACCGTCCTAGATAATGCCCCGTGGGTTGATGCTGTCTTTGGCACTCACAATATGGCGGCCCTGCCGACGCTGCTGGAGCGCGCCCGACACAACGATGAAGCCCAAGTGGAAATCCTTGATTCCCTCGAGGCTTTTCCGTCGGTCCTGCCAGCCAAGCGTGAGTCTGCCTATGCCGGCTGGGTTTCTGTTTCTGTAGGCTGCAATAACACCTGCACCTTCTGTATTGTTCCTTCCTTGCGCGGCAAGGAAGAGGACCGTCGGCCCGGCGATATCTTGGCCGAGGTTAAAGCCTTGGTGGACCAGGGCGTATCCGAGGTCACCCTGCTGGGGCAAAACGTCAATGCTTATGGCGTCAATTTCGCCGATCCCGATATGCCACGCGACCGTTTCGCCTTTTCTAAGCTGCTGCGCGAGGTCGGCAAGATCGAAGGCCTTGAACGCCTGCGCTTTACCTCCCCGCACCCGGCGGAGTTTACTTCCGACGTCATCGATGCCATGGCCGAGACCCCGGCCGTGTGCCCGCAGTTGCATATGCCGCTGCAGTCTGGCTCCGACAAGGTCCTTAAGGATATGCGCCGTTCCTACCGTACTAAGAAGTTCCTGCGGATTTTGGACGAGGTACGGGACAAGATTCCGCACGCCGCAATCACGACCGATATCATCGTGGGCTTCCCAGGCGAGACCGAGGAAGACTTCCAAGACACCATGGAGCTTGTGCGCCGCGCTCGCTTTGCCTCGGCCTTTACCTTCCAGTATTCGCCGCGTCCGGGAACCCCGGCTGCGGAAATGGAGGACCAGATTCCCAAGGAGATCGTCCAGGATCGTTTCGAGCGTCTCGTTGCCCTGCAAGATAGCATCCAGGCCGAGGAAAACAAGAAGCTCATCGGCACGGATGTGGAGCTTTTGGTGCAGGCCGAAGGCGGCCGCAAGAACGATGAAACCCACCGCATGACCGGCCGCGCCCGCGATGGCCGCCTAGTGCATTTCACCCCGGTTGACTCTGACGGCACGGATATTTCGGCGGAGATTCGCCCGGGCGATGTGGTGCATACCCAGGTCACCGGTGCGGGCTCCTTCTTCTTGCTTGCCGACGCCGCCGTGACCTCCCACACCCGCACCAAGGCCGGCGACATGTCCGCTGCCGGGGAAACGCCTACCACCGCACCCATCGGCGTCGGTCTGGGATTGCCGTCGATTGGCAAGCCCGCGGCCGCCGATTCCGGCGATTCCTGCGGTTGCTAGCAGGGGAGTAGGCTAGGGAGCCATGACTGAGGAGCATTCGACCACCGCAGCCCACAATGCAGCTAACGCTGAGCGGAGAGCAGCTCAAACAATGGACCTCGGCGGTCACAAGGTCACGCTGTGCATTGCAGTGGTGGCGTATATCCTCTACCTGATTTTGCCCTACGCCGGTCCGGCCCATGGTTGGGAGGCATTGACCTTTGGCACCACGTCAAGTGGCGTGAGGATTTCCATCATGGAAACCGTCTCCGCGTGGCTCGCGCTCATTGGGTTGGGCATTCTTACTCCGGTGACGCTGTTCACCCGCCGCGCCACTCCTGGGCTGATTGCATGGATGCTGGTGACGGTGTCCTTCTTTGCCAACCTATGGGGCTTCTGGTTTCGTGGCTCTACCGCCGACGGGGCGTCGCTGGGAATGTGGGTAGGAATGCTAGCTACCTTCCTAGCATTTCTGGCCTATAGCACGGTGGCGCTGCGCCGCAGCCCAGAGCAGAAGGCCGCCGAAGCCCGCGTGCGCGCCACCGCCGGACAGCTCGATGAGGTGGGCGAATTTCAATCCAGGATTGACGCGGCACCGCAGCGGGAGCCACTGGCGGACAATCGCCGCAAGCAAGCCGCCGAACGCCACCGCGCCCAACGCGGCGAGTAGTAGGCCTACCGCCGCTAATCCTGCAGCCGCAACTCCCACGCGGAAGAGCGGGAAAGTTCCCGGGCACCCAGGCTGCGGTAAATGGCATTCATTGCAGCGTCCTTGGCGGCAACGGAACAATAGCAGCGCCGTACCCGCGGCCAATAGTGCGCCACCTCATGCAGCGCTGTGAGCTTGGCTAGCTGCGCAAGTCCGCGGTGGCGGTGCGGGCGATCGGTCACTGTCAGAGTCCACTCGCATACTTCAGGATTCGCGTCCTCGTGCCGAGCCATTTCTGTCAGTGCGAGTATGCTTCCGTCCTCGGCGGTGAGTGCGATAAGAAGCGTGTGCCCGCGGCGAGAGCGCAGGCGGCTGTGCGCTTCGCGCAATCGAGCACGCGTCCACACGATGGGCTCCACCGTCAGATCACCGGTTTCCGCGTCTGTGGACGCTAGGCTAAGCAGCCGCATGACCTCGTCGAGGTAGTCCTCAGGGATGTCGTAATCCGGCCAGATTCGGGCGGTTATCCCCGCCGGGAGCAGTGCTGCGACAGGGCTTTCGGGGATGTCCATCACCAGCTGGTGTTCCGCATGCCGTTGCGTAAAACCAAGCTCGCGGTAGATGCTGCCCATAGCGTCGTAGTCTGGGTCCGCGCCCGGCGGGTGCAATAGCCCCACGTGCGCTACGGTGCGGCCGAGTTTACGGGCCAGCTCCAGCGCCTTCGCACCCATCCACTCGGCTACTTTTCGCCCCTCCTCATCGAGCTGTTCGCCAGGAAGGGGCAAATCGCATAGCACGCATTCAATCTCTGCTGCCTCGCGCTCTTCCAACAGCGGCAGGCTGATGTGGATGAACCCGAGGTAGTCCAGCTCCGGGCTCGGCTCCACCGAGGGGATGAGCGGCAGTCCCAGCTCAGAAACCTCACCAAGGGTGGAGTCGCCGTCCACTACGGCAAAGAGATGGGTCTGTGATTCGCTAGAACCCTGCAGACGCTGGACCACGCGGCCCGGCGACGTCGATGCCGCGGCGTCGCCGCTGGCCTCTTGGGCCGCCAAGTTGGCCCAAAAGACGAAGCTGCGAATGCAGTCCGCAGGTTCGGCGGGCCGGGCGTCAGTGCTAGGCGAGTGCGGCGGCCGCGGTGGCCGCGCAATGCGGACGAGGTGCACTACTTATCGTTAACGGCGTTAGCGGCGGCGTCGGCAAAAGCCTGCCACTGCTCGGCCTGGGCGCGCAGATCAGCGGCCTTTTTCTCATTGCCCTTGGCCTCAGCTGCCTCGGCCTGGGAGTTAAACTCATCGACCTTAGCCTGGAACTGCGCCACGCGTGCTTGCGCTTCTGGGTCGGTACGGCGCCACTCGGACTTTTCCGCGTCGGCGACGCGCTGCTCCAGCGCCTCAATCTTGGACTCGTACTCGCGCACCTGCTTGCGGGGAACGAAGCCAATCTCTTCCCACTTTTCCTGCAGCTCGCGCAGCTTAGCCTTCGCACCCTCGATTCCCTTGGACGGGTCGATCTGGCCGTCGTATTCTGCAATCAAGGCGTCCTTGGCCTTGGCATTTTCTGCAAACTCGCGGTCGCGCTCGTCATTGACGGCATTGCGGGCATTGAAGAACTTGTCCTGGGCGGCGCGGAAGCGGGCCCACAGCTTATCGTCTACGTCGCGCGGGGCGCGGCCGGCGGCCTTCCATTCGGTCATCAAATCGCGGTAGGCGCGGGCGGTGGGTCCCCACTCGGTGGAATCCTGGATGGCCTCGGCACGCTCGACGAGTTCTTCCTTCTTCTTGCGGGCAACCGCACGGGCGCGGTCCAGCTCGGCAAAATGGGAGCCGCGACGGCGGTTGAAGGAATCGCGGGCGCGGGAGTAGCGCTTCCATAGGGCATCGTCGGTCTTGCGATCAATGCCCTTAATTTGCTTCCACTCTTCTAGGATGGCGCGGATGCGGTCGCCGGCGGCCTTCCATTCGGTGGAGTTTTCGGCAATTTCTTCTGCCTCAGCTGCCAGCTTTTCCTTGGCAGCAATAGCTTCCTCGCGGCGGCGCTCCTTATCAGCCTGCGCCTGCTCGCCGGCTTCTACCGAGTGCTCAATGACGGCAACAAGGCGGCGGTCAAGGGCCGCGATATCACCGATCACCGCAGCGGTAGGCAGGGTGTCGCGCAGTTGCGCTGCGGTCTTCTTGATGCCAGCGGCCTCGCTGGGGTTGGCGCGCAGGCGAGCCTCGAGCAGTTCAATTTCGGTGGAGAGATCGTCGTAGCGCGCGCCGTAGTGCTGTAGGCCCTCCTCGGGGGTGCCGGCCTGCCATTCGCCAATCTTGCGTTCGCCCTCCGGAGCGGAAACGAAGACGGAACCATCCGCGTCGACCCGGCCCCACTTGGCCGGGTCATTCTTGCTGGGTGCCTGGACGGGAACAGGCTTTGCGGTGGGACGAGGGCCCTTCTTGGGCATGGAACCTGGGGTAGGGATGGGAGACATGACAAGCCCTCCTATGCATAGATCGCCGCGCGTCACGGCTGCCGAATAAAATCACTGGATACATTACCGCGAATATTCCGCGCGTGCCCAGATTCTATTTAATTACCTCCACTTGGGTAGATAGTATGGAGGAATAATGTTCAATCTCATGGTAATGCCAGCCTCACCCGCGCTGGCCGTGGAGCTTTCCTCCAATGACGCCGCCTCCCGCGCACTGCTTGCCGCTGCCCGCACCCTTGCGGTGGAAGCTGCGGCCGCCGGCATAACGCAGGTAGATATCGTCGGCAGCCAGGACAAGCGCTGGTACACCGCCCACACCGGCAGCTTAAAGGCGTGGGGTGCGGCCACGAACCTAGGCGGCGGCAATTATCTACCCGAGATTATGGCCCGTTACGTGCTGCACAGCGTGCCGCAGCTTAACGCCCGCGCTAGCCGGGAGCACATTGGCCAGCCGGATCCGGCGGCGCTGACCATCGTCGTGGCAGATGGCAGCGCGGGCCTGACCGAACGCGCCCCCTTAGCGCTCGTTCCCGGTGCCCAGGAAGCGCACGAGTGGTGCGAGGAGGTGCTGATGGGGGCGTCGGCAAGCAAGGCAGGCGAGTGGCTTTCCCAGCGCGGTGTGGTAGAGCCCGCACTGTGGGAGGAGTTAGCAGGACTACAGCCAAAGAAGGCGCAATTGCTGGCCACCGACGCCACCTTGGGCGTCGGCCGCTACGTTGCAGGATGGGAGGTCTAATGCGCCCCATTGCAGTGTTTGGACCCACCGCCTCCGGCAAATCTGCGCTGGGGTTGGCGCTGGCGCAGGAGCTATACGGCGAGGTGGTCAACGTCGATTCCATGCAGCTCTACCGCGGCATGGACATTGGCACCGCCAAGCTCACCCCTGCCGAGCGCGAAGGAATCCCGCACCACCAGCTCGATGTGTGGGACGTGGCCGAAACCGCCTCTGTGGCGCGCTACCAGCGCGATGCCATCGCGGACGTGGAAGGCATCATGGCCCGCGGCAAGACGCCAATCTTGGTCGGCGGCTCCATGCTTTATGCCCAAGCGCTTGTCGACGACTGGCAGTTCCCACCCACCGACCCCGCCGTCCGCGCCAAGTATGAGGCCCGGCGCGTAGAAATCGGGACCGATGCCCTACACGAGGAGCTGGCGCAGGTGGATCCGGCCGCGGCCGCCATCATTGAAGATAAGGACCCACGGCGCACCGTGCGCGCCTTGGAAGTCATCGAATTGACCGGCAAGCCCTATAAAGCCAGCCAACCGCCGAAGGACGCCCCGCCGCGGTGGGGCACCCGTTTGCTCGGCCTGCGCACTACCGCAGACTGGCTTAATCCGCGCATCGAGCTGCGTACCCGCCAGATGTTTGAGCGCGGGCTCATCGAGGAAGTCGAGCGCCTCCAAGCCCAGGGCTTGGTGGCCGATTCCACGGCCGGGCGTGCCATAGGCTATGCGCAGGTATTCCAAGCCCAGCGCGGCGAACTTACGTGGAATGAGGCCGTCGAGCGCACAATTACCGGGACACGGCGCTACGTGCGCCGCCAACGTTCCTGGTTCAACCGCGATAAGCGGATCGTGTGGCTGGATGCCGCGGGCGATACGACCGCCCAGGCGCTGCGCGCGCTAGGGTAGGGAGCATGAAATTTGCCAAGGGTCATGGAACTGAGAACGACTTTGTCATCGTCGAAGACCACGCGGCCGCCACGCCGCTTGCCCCCGAGCGCGTAGCGGCGCTGTGCGATCGCCGCGCCGGTATCGGCGGCGATGGTGTGCTGCGCGTCGTGCGCGCCGAGGCGTTGCTCGCGGCCGGGGAAATCGAGGCGCTGGCCGAGGGCATCGCGCCCCATGACTGGTTCATGGACTATCGCAACGCCGACGGCTCCGTGGCCGAAATGTGCGGCAACGGCACCCGAGTTTTCGCCCACTGGCTGCGCTCGCGCGGCCTCGTCGAAGAAGACGAGTTCACCATCGGCACCCGCGCCGGCGCCAAGCGCGTGACGGTGCACTCGTGCGATGAGCACGCGGCCGAGATCACCGTGGAGATGGGACCGGCCGAAGTAACGGGTGTATCCACCGCGTCTATGGCTGGGGAGAGCTACGCCGGTTTAGGCGTCGACATGGGCAACCCGCACCTCGCGGCCGTGGTGCCGGGGCTGGACGCCGAGGGACTTGCGGCCAAGACTTTCGAGCAGCCAGTCATCGATGAAGCCTTCTTCCCGGACGGCGTGAATGTTGAGGTCGTGACCCCGCTGCGCGATGGCCACGTGCACATGCGCGTCTTTGAGCGCGGGGTAGGAGAGACCCGCTCTTGCGGCACCGGCACCGTGGCGGCCGCGACCGCCGCGCTTGCCGACGCCGCCGTTGACCACACCACCACCCCTCACGGCACCGTGCACGTACACGTCCCCGGCGGCGAAGTGACAGTGGACATCTACGAGGGTGGCTCGCGCCTGACCGGCCCGTCCGCCATCGTCGCCACCGGCGAGACCTCCCTTTAGACCGCGTCGGGCCCGACGCGCGCGGTGCGCGGTGAGCGCTTAGGCGCTGCGCCCTTCGCCTTCCTCTTCCTCGAACGCTTGCTCTTCGAGGGCTTGGCGGCGCAAGGCGCGATTTTTTACTTCGTTCTTTTCATACTTCGGCCCGAGCGCAAAGGCGGCGCGGCGGGCCGATAGCCAGGTTTCCTTGAGCTCGCGGGCTCGTTCATCGGTCACCTTGAGCAAGGACTCCAGCTCGTTGGTGCTGACCTCTTCCGCGTTGACGCGCAGGTTCAACCGGCGCAGGAATCGCCGAGCGCCCGAGATCTCATAATGGAATGCTTCGATGGTGGGGTCGGAGCAATCCAGATCTAAAAGCGCCGGCCGGTAGAGCGTGCGGTCCGCGATCTTCTCGGCCGCCTCGGAGGACCGGAAGTCTTCGTACTCCGCCAAGACGTCCTCAATATCTTCGGCCGAGAGCCGAATAGAGCTGCGCAGCGCCGCCTGCTCCGAGGCGTCCGGCCGGGTGTGGAGCATAAGCAGCGCCGCCGCGATAAGTAGTGCCGCGATGAAAACCCCGGGAAGTTTTAGGGTTGCCACAACCGCCACTGATCCCACCAGGATCAGCGCGAGAACCAGCACGCGCCGGTTTCTCGCATTTTCCGGGAAGGGCATCCACACAGCTATTTCACCAGACCTTTGCGTCAGTTCTTAGTGGCCTCCGCAGCCGCAGCCACCAGAGCCGCAACCGCAGCCAGCGCCGTCGCCGCAGCCACCGCTGGGCATTTCAATAGAAGCCGTCAGCAGGGCGGTGCCGGCCACGATAGAGTCCTTAGCAGGCAGCTCGTCGCTACCCGCAGGCAGGCAGAGATCGAAGGGGAAGAGGCCATCCATGACGAGGTGGGCGAATTTCTCGCCGGTTAGCTCATTGGTACGCCACTCGGATTCCATGACGCGGGCCGCGAAGGTAGCGGCTGGGGTAGGAACCTCCGCGCCAGAGCCGGAGGAAATAACCTTCGCGCCTGCGGACTCAAAGAGCGCCGGGAACTCGCCCTCGGCCGCCTCATAGGCAGCGGCAGACTCGTAGGTGCGGACATCAAGGCCCATGGCGGTGAGGGAGATTTGCTGCCATTGCTGCAAGGGTTCGTCGGCAAGCAAAGGCCCCTGCGCCAAGTTCGCGGTGGCCTGGGCGATGGTGGTTCCGAAAGGATCGATAATTTCCAGCAGCGCGAGAACATCGTTGACCATCTCCACGTGGGCGAACCCCTGCGTCACGGCATTGAAGCCAATGAAAGTAGCAAAAGGCTCTACCGCGAGAATATTGAGCTGCGCGCCCGATGGATCGGTGAACTGAATCAGCTGACCACCGCGTACCTCACCGGTAACGGCTAGGCGGTCGCTAGCGATGGCGGCCTCGACGGCATCCTGCCAACGCTCGAAATTGAGGCCAATGGCCTGCATCTCGGTATTCTGCTTCACCCCAGTGTCCTTAACGTTCATGCCCGCCATTGTATCGCCTAGTAAGCCCAGCCCAGAATCCGCAATTCCCGCTTTCGGCCGCAACGTGCCAAAATAAAAGGTAGTATGACCGAATTTTCCCAGCACAATAACGACGATCTCCTCGCCCGCGCGTTCCGCGATAACGACGCCCCGGCCGCACCAGAGGCAACGCCCACCACCGGTGACCTTGACCTGGCAGAGCGTAACGCCTTCCGCCGCGTTACCCGTGAGACCACCATCCGCGCCGAAGACACCACCGATGGCTATGAGGTGGAGTACCGTAAGCTGCGCCTCGAGCGCGTCATTCTGGTTGGCGTGTGGACCGAAGGCACCGTGGCCGAAGTCGAAGCCACCATGGACGAGCTCGCGGCGCTGACCGAGACCGCCGGCGCCGAAGTAGTGGAGATGATCTATCAAAAGCGCGATAAGCCAGACTCCGGCACCTTCATTGGCTCCGGCAAGGTCAAGGAATTGCGCGACATCGTCGAGGCCACCGGTGCGGATACCGTGGTGTGCGATGGCGAGCTCAACCCCGGCCAGCTCACCGCTCTCGAGCGCGCGCTTAACACCAAGGTCATTGACCGCACGATGCTCATCCTTGACATCTTTGCCCAGCACGCCAAGTCCAAAGAGGGCAAGGCGCAGGTTTCCTTGGCGCAGCTGGAATACCTCTACACCCATACCCGTGGTTGGGGCGGCAACCTTTCGCGCCAGGCGGGCGGCCGCGCTGGTTCCAACGGCGGCGTCGGCCTGCGTGGCCCCGGTGAGACCAAGATTGAGACCGACCGTCGGCGCATCCGCACGGAGATGGCCCGCCTGCGCAGGGAGCTGCGCGCTATGAAGACCGCCCGTGAGGTTAAGCGTTCCAAGCGCCAGCGCTCAACCATCGCGCAGATAGCCATTGCCGGCTACACCAATGCCGGAAAGTCCTCGCTCATTAACGCCATGACCGGCGCCGGCGTGCTGGTGGAGGACGCACTCTTTGCCACGTTGGACCCCACGACTCGCCGTGCCACGCTTGCCGACGGCCGCCAGGTCGTCTTCACCGATACCGTCGGCTTTGTCCGCCACTTGCCCACGCAGCTAGTCGAGGCCTTCAAATCCACCCTGGAAGAGGTGCTGGCCGCCGATATTATGTTGCACGTGGTCGATGGTTCTGACCCCTTCCCGCTCAAGCAGATTGAGGCCGTCAACCAGGTCATCTATGACATTGTCGCGGAAACCGGGGAACAGGCACCGCCCGAGATTATTGTGATTAATAAGATCGACCAGGCCGACCCGCTAGTGCTCGCCGAGCTGCGCCACGTACTCGACCATGAGGATGTTGTCTACGTATCCGCGCGCACGGGCGAGGGAATCGACGAGCTGACCGCGCGCGTGGAGCTTTTCCTCAACTCCCGCGATAGCCACGTCAAGCTGCAGGTTCCCTTCACCCGCGGCGATGTGGTCGCCCGCGTTCACGCCGAGGGCACGGTGCGCCACGAGGAGTACACGGCCGAAGGCACGCTTGTCGACGTCCGCCTTCCCGCACCCACCGCCCGCGAACTCGCCGAATTCATCGTGGAGGAAGTTTCCTAAAACCACCCCGGGTGATCCATAATTAAGGCTCGTGAGCTTAAAAGGTTGGACCGTCCACGGAGACGGTAAAAGGATTGCACCGGGCGCGGTCGTGGCGCCGGAAGAACGACTCAGCTGGGGCCGAACCATCGGCATCGGAATGCAGCACGTGGTGGCCATGTTCGGCGCCACGCTTTTGGTTCCCACCCTGACCGGATTCCCCGTCAATACGACGCTGCTCTTTTCCGGTCTCGGAACCATTTTGTTCCTGCTTATCACGCGCAACCGGCTGCCGTCTTACCTCGGTTCCTCGTTCGCGTTCATTGCGCCACTTTCGGCGTCGCAGCAGTACGGCATCGCCGCGCAGGCCGGCTCCATTTTGGTCACCGGCCTCGTCTTGGCCGCGGTGGGTGTGGCAGTCAAGATCGCCGGCCGCCGCGTCCTAGACGCCGTCATGCCGCCGGCCGTCACCGGTGCCATCGTGGCACTTATCGGCCTGAACCTAGCACCCAATGCGGCCGAGAACTTCGCCTCCCAGCCGCTCGTGGCCGCCGTGACGCTGCTCGTCATCCTGCTGGCCACCGTCGCCGGCCGCGGCATGGTCTCGCGCCTATCCATTCTGCTCGGCGTGGTCGTCGGCTGGGTCTTCGCTGCGCTGACCGGCAACCTCGGCGATGACGCCGTCGCGGCCATCGATGCCGCCCCGTGGGTGGGCCTGCCGGAATTCCACGCGCCTTCTTTCAACGTCTCCGCCATTGCCGTGGCGCTTCCCGTGCTGGTGGTGCTTATCGCGGAAAACGTCGGCCACGTCAAAGCCGTCTCTGAGATGACCAAGCGCGATCTCGATGACCTGGCCGGTGACGCGCTGATCGCCGATGGCCTCGCGTCCACCCTTGCCGGTGGCTTTGGCGGCTCCGGTACCACGACCTACGCCGAAAATATCGGCGTGATGGCCGCAACCCGTGTATATTCCACCGCCGCCTATTGGGTAGCAGCCTTTACCGCCATCCTTTTGGCCTTCGTGCCGAAGTTTGGTGCGCTGATTTTCACCATCCCGACCGGCGTTCTGGGCGGCGCCTGCATCGTGCTGTATGGACTCATCGGCATGCTGGGTGTGCGCATCTGGATGGATAATAAGGTTAATTTCAATAACCCGGTCAACCTGACTGCGGCCGCAGTGGCGCTTATCGCGGGCATCGGCAACCTGACCCTCACCGTGGGCGGGGTCTCTCTCGAGGGCATCGCGTGGGGCTCGGTAGGCATCATTGTGGCCTATCCGATAATGAAGAAGCTCTACGATTCCGTCGGCGAGGGGCACGGCGCCAAGTATTAATTTTCCACCTGTGGATAACTGCCCGTCGCGCGACCGCGGCGGGCAGTGTTGTTGACGGGCCAACGCGGGTTATCCACAGCGAGCCGATATGCGGCTCGCGAAGGCGTGCGGGGGCTATTTTACTTAGCGGCATGACCGCATTGAACGCATACTTAAACGCAGTGAACGCCGGCATGGACGTTGTCGCCGCCGTTCAAGAGCTGAGCGATCGCGAGCTCATCGCGCGGGGCGCCTCCGACATCGCCGCGCGCGACCTGTTGCGTCTATGCGATACCTATTTCGGCCGGTGCGGCTTTGCTGCCAAACAGCGAGCGGCGCGGCAGACTAGGCATTCCCTCGACGTGCTACTTCTGATTGAAAAATACGCCTTGCGCTTGTCGACGCAGCGCGATGCCTGGACCCTACGCACCGAACTGTGTGCCTTTCGCGGCAGCGCCACCGCCTTGGAAAAGCGTGCCCGCGCTTTGGTACGCGAGCTGCGACCGCGCCGCGCGCCCGAAAAGGGAGTGCGCATCACCCGCCGCTCCGGCGGCCCATGGTCACTGACCATTACCGGGGATTCGGCCGATGTGGCGGATATGCACGCTGCATTGGATGCCAATAAGCCCCTGGAATCTGCCAAAGACCTCTTCTTTGGCAAGGCGGATGCGACGCGGGCGACGGTGACGACGCAGGTGGTTCTCACACTCGACGAGCTCGACCGCGTAGTAGACGGAGAGGGCGAGGAAATCACCCTCCAACTCACCAATGGCGCTCGAATCACCGGAGCGGAGCTTGTCGCGCGGACACTGAGCGACCACGGCTATGTCACGCTCGTCCATCCCCACGAGGGGCCGGTCAACCTCTACCGGACCTCGCGCGTGGCCAACGACAAGCAGCGGCTCATGGCGGCTGCGGTCAACCCGGTATGCCCATGGGAGAGCTGTAACTATCCTGCCGACAAGTGCCAGATTCACCACCTCAAAGCCTGGAAGCATGGCGGCGAGACCAACGCTGCGAACCTTGCGACCTGCTGTCCCTATCACAACGGCGTTAATGATGATGACCCCAACGCCCCGCCGCGACGAGGCCGGCTAGCCCGGGTGCGTGGGCAGGTGACGTGGGTGCCACCGTGGGGATAGGTGGCGTCGGCAAGCGAAAGGCTCCCCACCGCAAGGGTGGGGAGCCTAGAGCCGAACCGTTTTAGGACTTAGGAAGCGTCTAGGTCCTTCTCGATGAGAGCAGCAATCTTTTCCACTGCTTCTTCGTTTTCGGAGGTGACGGTAACCTCATCGCCCTGTTCTGCGCCAAGAGCCATGATCATCAGGGAAGAGGCCGCATCGGTCTCATCCTCATCATCATCGCCGACCAGGTTGAGGAAGATATCCTCATCGAACTCGCCGGCAGCGTCCGCGATAATAGATGCAGGACGTGCGTGCAGGCCTACAGAGGAGCCAACCTTTACAGTCTTGGAAGCCATGAAAATATCCTTTCTTACGGGGATTTTTAGAATCCAGTGTACGAGTGTTTGGTTTATGCTGCCACGTTCTGGGCGGCTTCTTCGGCGGCCCTGTTAGGCCAGAACTGCTTCATCGCCAGCACCGCCGCAGTGGAGACAACCACGCCGGCCGCGATGGCCACGAGGTAGCCCCAGAACGGGTCGATGGCGAAGAAGACGAAGACGCCGCCGTGCGGGGCACGGGAACCGACCGACAAGGCCATCGAAATCGCGCCCGTCACCGCGCCGCCGGCCATCATCGAAGGGATGACGCGGAACGGGTCGGCCGCCGCAAACGGGATGGCGCCCTCCGAGACGAAGGACAGACCCAGCAGCCAGGCAGACTTGCCGTTCTCCTGCTCGGCCGGGGTAAACAGCGACTTGCGGATAAACGTAGCCAGCGACAGCGCAATTGGTGCGACCATGCCGGACGCCATGACGGCGGCCATGATCTGCATGGAGGATTCGTCGCCGGTAGACAGCCCGGCCGTCGCGAAAAGGTAGGCCGCCTTATTGACTGGGCCGCCCAAGTCGAAGCACATCATCAGGCCAAGAATGATGCCCAGCAATACAGCCGAAGAACCGGACATGGACGACAGCCAATTTTGCAGGCCCTCCATGAGGTTTGCCAGCGGTACGCCGAGTGCCAGGTACATGGCAAGACCGACAACCAACGAGGTCAGCAGCGGGATAATGACAACCGGCATGAGGGAGCCTAGCCAGCGCGGTACCTTCCAGTTGCCAATCCACATCGCGATGAAGCCTGCCAGCAGACCGGTAACCAGACCACCGATGAAGCCAGCGCCCAAGGTGACCGCGATCGCGCCGCCCGCGAAGCCTGGGGCGATGCCCGGACGGCCGGCGAGCGCGTAGGCGATGTAGCCCGACAGCGCGGCGACGATAAAGCCCATTGCTGCTTGGCCTATAGCGAAGAGAACTGCGCCAAGGTAGAGCAGCAGGCCGGAGCGCTCGAAGTGCATGAGTTCGCCGTCAATGGTCACGTCGTGGCCGGGGAGGTTGCCGAGCGAAAAGTCCGTCGATAGTGCCTGCCAGCCGTTGGCCATATCGGCACCGCCGAAAAGGAAGCCGAGGGCAAGCAGCAGGCCGCCGGCCGCGACGAACGGGACCATATAGGACACGCCGGTCATAATTGCCTGTTGGATGCGCTTGCCCCAACCGAGCGACTGACCTTCTTCTTCCGCATCGGCGCGGGTAGCAGTGCCAGAGACCTTGTGGGCGTGCGGGTTGTGAGCGGCAGCGACGGCCTTGTCGAGCATGGTGCCGGGCTCATTGATGGCGCGTTTGACGCCGGATTCGATTACCGGCTTGCCGGCGAAGCGTTCGCGGTCGCGCACGCCGACGTCCGTGGCGAAGATGACCGCATCGGCCGCGTCGATCGTGGATTGGGAGACAGACTCATTATTAGACGAGCCCTGCGTCTCAACGGTCAGAGATACGTCATCGCGCTCGGCCGCGGTTTGGGTGAGGGCGTCGGCCGCCATGTAGGTGTGGGCGATGCCGGTGGGGCAGGCGGTGATGGCCACGATGCGGGTGACATCGGCCGAAGGTTCTGCGTTGGTAGGGGTTGCGGCCGAGGACGCGGTGGCGGAGGAGCCGGCGGTGCCGGCGGCAGCGGCACCGGTTGCGGCAGTGCTGGCAGCAGCGCCCTGGGCGGCCGATTCCTCGGCTGGCTTCTTCTTCGGCTTTTCGGCGTTGACTACGTCCAGCACAAGCCGGACGATTTCTTCCTTGGTGGGGGCGTTGCGCAGGGACTCGAGGAAGTCCTTGCGTACTAGAGCGCGGGCCAACTTGGACAAAATCTTCAAGTGGGCTTTGCCACCGCCGGCCGGAGCAGCGATGAGGAAGACTAGCTGGGCGTCGCCGTCGGGGCCGGAGAAATCCACGCCGCGGCTCAGGCGGGCGAATGCGAGGGTGGGTTCGGTCACTGCCTCGGAGCGGCAGTGCGGGATGGCGACTCCGCCAGGGACGCCGGTACCGGCCTTGGCCTCGCGGTCGATGGCGGGATGTGCCAAACCGGCGATGTCGGTGGCTCGGCCGGTGTCATGGACCAGCGTGGCCAGGTTGGTGATGACGGAGTCAACGCTGTCGCCGAAGTCGGCGTCGAGCGCGACTAGGTCGGTAGTGATAAGGTCGGAAGCCATGTTTAGGCACTCCTTAGGCTAGCGAGTTTACGGGGGTATGTGCGATATCGAGTTCTTCTGGGCGGGGGAATTGGGTGCCTTGTTTGGATGCAGCCGCAGTTCCGTAGGCCACCGACTGCGCGAGGCTATCGGCCGGCGACTTACCGGCGGTGCGGCCAAGAAGGTATCCGGCGAGCGCGGCGTCACCGGCGCCTACGGTGGATTTCACCGTTGCTGGCGGGGGAGTTGCAGCCCAAGCGCCGTCCGCGGTAACCAGCACCGCGCCGGCACCGCCAAGAGTGACGAGTACCTCTGCGATGCCCTGCTTGACGACGTCCCGGGCCGCCCGAACAACCTCCGAGTACTCGCCGCGTGCGGCCTGGTCTTCCAGTTCGCGGCCGTCGGTTCCGGTGAGCTGGCCGAGCTCTAATCCATTGGGCTTAATGAGATCCGGCGCAGCAGAATTGAGGCTTTCGCCAATGGCCTGCATTGGGGCATCAGACGTATCGACGGCAATGCGAGCCTGTGGTGCGGCCGCGCGGACTGCGGAGATGAGGTCGCAATACCAATCGGTGTTAACGCCACGCGGCAGGGAGCCGGCTAGAACCACCCACTCGGAGGCAAGGGCGCGGGCGGTGAGCTCGGAGGTAATGGCGTGGGAGTCGGCGTCGGAAAGCACAGGGCCTGGACCGTTGACCTTGGTGGTAGTGCCATCAGGCTCTGTGATGGTGGTATTGACTCGAACTGTGCCGTCCATGGGGATTGCAGAGGAAGGCAGCCCGGCCGAGTGGATGAGATTCAGGAAAGAATCGGAGTCGTGGGCCGGGAAAAGAGCCAAGGATTGCTCGCCGGCCAAGTGCACGGCATGGGTGACGTTTACACCCTTGCCGCCAGCAACCTGTGTGACCTCGCTGGCGCGGTGGACATCACCGGAGGTCAAAGGCTCGCTGAGGACAAGGGTGGCGTCGATACTGGGATTGGGGGTCAGCGTGAGAATCAAGTGGTCCCTTTCGCAGGTTGTATATTGGGGGCCGAACGCCGCTGGAGAGAAACTTAGGGCATGGCCCGCCCTTAATGTTGATTCTTGTCCGATTGTGTCCGAAAGTCAACAGAATTCCTGTGGTATACATTGCTTTTCTATCCGGTTTGTGGTGTTCTGGAAGTTAATAGACCGCTATCTTCGAAGGAAGTACGCTCATGGAAAACGCGTCTGAGTCCACAATTAAAGGCACCGGAGTCGTTGCTGGAGTCGCCTACGCCGAAGCCGTGTGGGTCCGCCCTCGCCCAGCCTTGCCTACCGAAGGAAGCATCGACCCAGAGCAAGCGAGCGAATCTGAATACGACCGCTTCCTTGCGGCCGTAGATACCGTCGCTGGCCGCTTGGAGCAGCGAGCTGCTGCCGCAGAAGGCCAGGCTGCGGAAGTTCTGACCGCAACGGCCGGCATGGTCAAGGACCGTGGTTGGCATAAGGCGGTGCGCAAGAATATCCGCACCGGCCGGGATGCGGAATTCGCTACTGTCGGCGCCACCGATAAGTTTGTCACCATGTTCGAAGCCGCCGGCGGAGTGATGGCCGAGCGCACTACTGACTTGAAGGACGTGCGAGACCGCGTTATTGCAGAGCTGCGCGGCGAGGACGAGCCGGGCCTGCCACTCGTCGACGGCGAGGCCGTTTTGTTCGCGGATGACTTGGCCCCGGCCGATACCGCGACGCTGGATACCAAGCACATCAAAGCCCTTGTTACCGAACTTGGTGGACCTACCAGCCATACGGCCATCATCGCCCGTCAGTTGGATATTCCATGCATCGTTGCTGTGGGCGCCGCGCTGAGCGATATTGAAAGCGGCACGCTGGTATTCGTCGATGGTGCAGTGGGCGCCGTCACCCTTGGGGCCGACGAAGAGGCTTCCACAAAGGCCGTGGCTGAGTATCGCGAGCGTGCGGCACGCGTTGCCCAGTGGCGCGGCCCGGCTGAAACCAAGGACGGCCACCGCGTGCAGTTGCTTGCCAATGTCGCTGATGGCAACGCCGCCCGCATTGCTTCGGATTCACAGGCAGAGGGTATTGGCCTGTACCGCACGGAACTATCGTTCCTCTCGGCCAGTGAAGAGCCCAGCGTTGACGAGCAGGCAAAGATTTACGGCAAGGTCTTTAATGCCTTTCCTGAATCAAAGGTTGTCGTGCGTACGCTGGATGCGGGATCCGATAAGCCTATTTCTTATGCCACGCTAAGCTCCGAGGAAAACCCAGCATTGGGTGTTCGTGGCCTGCGTATTGCACGCGATAATGAGGCTTTGCTGACCCGCCAGCTGGATGCGATTGCGCAGGCGGCTGCGGCTCGCGATGACAAAGCATCTACCTGGGTGATGGCTCCTATGGTTGCCACCTCTACCGAGGCCCAGTGGTTTGCTAGCCTGTGCCGCGAGCGCGGCCTGACTGCCGGCGCCATGATTGAGGTTCCGGCCGCAGCGCTTATGGCGGATAAAATCATGCCGCACCTTGATTTCGTGTCTATCGGCACTAATGACCTGACTCAGTACACTATGGCTGCGGACCGCCTGTCGCCACAGCTGGCCTACCTGACCGACCCGTGGCAGCCGGCTGTGCTGCGGCTCATTCAGCACACCTGCATCGTGGGCCAGGCCAATAACGTTGCGGTAGGCGTGTGCGGTGAGGCGGCAGCCGACCCGATGTTGGCCTGCGTGCTTACCGGCTTGGGCGTAAATTCGCTATCCGCAGCGTCGACCGCAGTTGCGGGCGTCGGCGCGCAGCTGGCAGAGGTTACCCTGGAACAGTGCCAGCAGCTTTCCGAGGTGGCGCTGGATGCGGAAAGCCCTGACGCTGCCCGTACCGCAGTGGTCGAGCGCATGGAGTCCTTCGCCTAAAGTTGGCGAAGGATCGGGGGACTATTCGCTGGCGAGCACGACCTCAATCTCGCGTTCGCGCAGCGCCTCCACGAAGGAATCGGGGGCAGCGGCGTCAGTGATGACGACGTCGATATCGGCGGCAGAGGCGAAACTTACCAAGTAATCATTGCCCAGCTTGCTGGAGTCACACATGACCACAACCTTGTGGGCATTGGTGACGAAAGCGGATTTGATGGCTGCCTCTTGGGAGTCGGCCGTCGACAAGCCATGATCCAGGGTTAGGGCATTGGTACCGATAAATGCGACGTCGGCACGCATCAGCGCTAGGGTGCGCAGTGCGGTATCGCCAACGACGGCCTGGGTAATCGCGCGAACCGTACCGCCAAGTAGCTGGACGTCTGGAACGCCATTGCCCGCTAGCGACAAAGCAATGGGCAAGCTATTGGAGACAATATTGAACTGCGCCTGCGGGTATTGCTGTCCAATGAGCTCCGCGAACGCGTTAATAGTGGTGCCTGCGTCCAAGAATATGCTGCCGCCGCCGTGGGGGAGAAAGTCAAGGGCCGCGCGGGCGATGGCCGCTTTCGCGCCGGAGGCTGACCGCTGGCGGGTATCCAGTGTGAGCTCCGCGGTCTGGAAAGATTGAGAGGCTACTGCGCCGCCGTGCACGCGATGAACAACGCCCTCACGGTCAAGCACCGCAAGGTCGCGGCGAATGGTTTCGGCCGTGACTTCGAAGCGCTCTGAGAGCTCAGTGACGTTGACGCGGCCTTCAACGGCGGTGAGAGAAGCAATTTGGCGACGCCGCTCTTCTGCGTACATGATTCCTCCTTGAATCTAGAGACATCGCATCATGGGGTGGGGGTAAACATTGCCACGTTCTGCGGAAGTAAAAATCCGGCGATGTTGTTTTGCTTAGTCCATTGTCTCAAAAATCGGGAATAAACGGACTGAAGCAAAAATTTGCACAGCTGCGTCCGATATCAAGCACCCTGAAATACCTGGTTATCGGCCAAAGTGGGAAAGTGGGATTTTCGTCTCTATAGGTGTCCGGGTCCGAAATAGAGCGAAAATGGGGGTGGCTGGGACGCAGGCCGCGTCAAAGAGGCGTGCACATAGATAGACCCCGCAAGGGCCAATCGAGGACCTCGCGGGGCTATAGAATCAGTGTTAGGCAGGTGACTAAAGCTTACGGAATACCGATACAACCTTGCCCATGATCTTCGCATCATCGCCGTTGATGGGAGCGTAGGCATCATTGTGGGGGAGCAGCCATACGCCAGAGGAATCGCGGTGGAATTCCTTAACGGTAGCTTCAGCACCATCGAGCAGCGCTGCAACGAACTCGCCTTCTTCTGCAACTGACTGGGAGCGAATGATTACCCAGTCGCCATCAAGAATGCCGGCATCCTGCATCGAGTCGCCGACCACTTGCAGCATATAAAGGTCGCCGCCACCGACTACCTCATCGGGCATCGGAAAGTAAGTGTCTACGTTTTCTTCCGCGGTAATGGGCGCACCCGCTGCGATTCGGCCAACCACAGGAATGTAGGAAACCGCACCTGCCTCTGCGGGAACCTGCTGTTCGGGCTTAGCCGGTTTGCGGCCCGGCTTCTTGGCGCCATCGTCGGTATTTAGGTGTCGAACATCTACGGCTCGTGGCTTATTTGGGTCACGACGCAAGAAGCCCTTTTCTTCCAATTGCTTTAGCTGGTAGGCAACAGAGGAGGTGGACTGCAGGCCTGCTGCGTCACCAATTTCGCGGATGCTTGGTGGGTAACCACGCAGCATGACGGCGTCACTAATGACGTTGAGAATTCGTCTCTGGCGATCAGACAGGGAAGCGTAGTCGGTCTTCTCGGCGGTCTTCTTTGGCTTGCGGCCCATTGCTGGCTCCTAGGGGATTGGGTGGATCTATCGGTGGTCTATTAGCTGGCGGCGTTGAAAAAGGCCTCACGTCATTTGTAGCACGAAAAGTACAGATGTTCGAGATTTGGACGTCGGGGTGGACAAGCATTCGAAGCGATGCTATAAATCGAACGTACCAACTAAATCGAACATTGTGGCGACTGGTTGCCAGTGCGTGTCGTTCGGGGCGCCTACGGTGTGTTCAGTCGTCGAAAGGAAATTCATGTCTCTGCTGATCAATTCTCGCAATAACCTGGTAACTCGCAACGCTGCCGAACCTGTAGTGGTGCCTTCTGCGTCCGTGTGGGATGTGGAGCGTGGCTACGGTTCTGCGGCCCGCGGTACTACAAACTCTCGGTATGTTCGAACTCTACGTGTGGAAGATCGCACGACCTATCGTTCGAACCGTGCGTCGGTCGGAGGCTCTGGGAACAGATCGAATAGGGTCCGAAACAGTGTGGGTGAGTCGAACACAGGTAACTACGCATTGGGCGCAGTGTTTGGTGTCGCGGTCTTTGTGGGCACATTGCTAGGGGGACTAGCGGGTGCTGAAGGAGATAGTGCCCCTCAACCCCCGGCTTCTGGCGTGCAGCAAGTTGAGGCTGCAGTAGCGCACTAGGGGATACAGCGGGGTGAAGCCCGGTGGCCGCACGGAATTGAAGATGAGTAAACTACTGGCGTACCAACGTCAGTGAAAGGACCACTGTGTATTGCCCCTTTTGTCATAATGAGCAATCCCGCGTCATTGACTCGCGTGTGGTCGATGCTGGAGCGTCGATTCGTCGCCGGCGCGAGTGCGCTTCGTGCAAGGGGCGCTTTACCACGGTTGAAAAGGCCGTGCTGCTTGTCGTGAAGAGAAACGGTCTGGCCGAGCCCTTCAGTAGAGATAAATTGATCCGCGGTGTCCGGCGTGCCTGCCAGGGGCGAGACGTAAGCGACGATGCCCTGAAGAAGCTGGCGCAAGAAGTTGAGGAGACGGTGCGCAGTCATGGCTCCTCGCAGGTCAACGCGAACGAGATTGGTTTGGCCATCCTAGAGCCACTGCGTGACCTTGATGAAGTGGCTTATCTGCGCTTCGCCTCCGTGTATAAATCCTTTGAAAGCGCAGATGACTTTGAATCCGAGATTCGGCTGATGCGAAGGCGCGATCGCGAGGACTTTTAGCGCAGTTTGTCCACCGCCTTTTGGATACGGCGGAGTGAAACGGCATGGGCTGTGCCAAGGCGCTGAGCAAAAAGGGAAACTCGAAGTTCCTCTATCATCCAGCGTACGTCCTTGACCTCGCGGGTCTTTTCGCGGCCGGCTGGGAGGCTGCGCAGGCGATTGGATAGGTAGGCCTTGGCGTTATCTACCTCGGCTTGGCGGTCTGCATCGCGGTCCGGGTCAAGGTTCATGTCCTCTAGACGAATGCGCATGGCTTGGATATATCGCGGTAGATGACGCAGATGGGACATTCCTTGGACAGTGATGGCGTTTCGGGGAAGGAGGAAATCCAGTTGTGCGCGCATGTCATCGATTGCTGGACCGTCCCAATGAGCGAGTTCCGCTCGCAAGTTGGAGTACTCGGCGAGTCCTGGGGCAATAGCTACCACTGCCTGGCGTACGCGTCCTGGGACCTGAGGTTTGACGGTGTCTTTAAGCTTCTGGAACGCCGCAGGGGTGCGGACGGGCCCGCCGGCTTCGAGCATCAGGTCGCGGATCGCGGCGACGCGGGCGTCATTGACAAGGCCGTCGGCGCCGCCGTGCGGATAGGAATCGACGGCGACGCGTTGTTGCAGCGGCAGGCCCTTGACCATTTGTGGAGCATTGACGGATATCTCACGCATGAGGAGCGTAAGTGTGGTCGTGACCATGGCGGCATCTGCGGCAGCCTTGGTGGGATGCACCTTGAGCTCAACGCCGTCCTTTGTGGCGACTAGGGCGGGGTAGGCGGTGACTTCGTGGCCGTCGACGGTGGTCTTGACCGTGTCATCGATCTTGCCAAGGGTATCGTCGGTCCACTCGCTGACGGCGGTGGATTCTGAAGTGCGCGAGACGCGAGATACGGAGGACTTGATGTGTCCGGCCTGACGCCGCACGAGCGCCGCGAGGTCGCGGTCAGAGTCGACGACTTTGCCGCGCTTATCGATGGCCCCGTAGTTCATCCGCAGGTGGGCGGGTAGCTTGCTGGCCTGGAAGTCGGTGGCGTTGATGCCTTGGCCGCCGAGTTCGCGGAGGACGTCGGCAAGCTGCTGGGTGATGGTGCCTTCATAAGGGATGAGGCGGTCGATGGCGCGCTCGGCAAATTCGGGCGCGGGTACGACGGTGCGGCGCAGGGCCTTAGGCAGGCTGCGGATGAGCTCGGTGACGAGCTCGAGGCGTAGACCCGGAACGAGCCAATCGAAGCCTTCGGTATCCAAGCCGGCGAGCATAGGAATGGGAACCATTACGGTGACGCCGTCGAGAGGATCGCCGGGCTCGAACTTGTAGGTCAGTTCGTAATCGATAGAGCCCTTACGCCAGTGGTCGGGGAAGGATTCCTCGGTGACCTCGTGGGAGTCATCGATGAGCTTAGCGGGATCGAAATCCAGCAGATCCGGGGTGCGGCGGCGCTCCTTTTTCCACCACGAGTCAAAGTGGCGGCCGGTGGTTACCTTTGCCGGAATGCGCTGGTCATAGAAATCGAAGAGCGTGTCTTCGTCCACAATGAGTCCGCGGCGGCGGGCCTTTTCTTCGTATGCGGCGGCGTCGTCAAGCGCTTGGGCGTTGGCCTTGAAGAAGGCGTGGTGGGTGTTCCAGTCGCCGGCGATAAGGGCGTTGCGGATGAACATATCGCGGGCAGCGGCGGGATCGACGTGGTGGTAGGGCACGGTGCGGTCGGCCACGATGGGCACGCCGTAGAGCGTGGATTTTTGGTGCGCGATGGCGGCGGCGCGCTTGCGAGACCAGGTGGGCTCGGAGTAGTTGTGCTTGAGCAGGTCCCCACCGAGCTTTTCCACCCAGGCGGGATCGATGGCCGCGACATCGCGCGCCCAAAGGCGGGAAGTTTCCACCAGCTCGGCAGCCATGAGGAACTCGGGAGGCTTTTTAGCCAGGGCAGAGCCGGGGAATACCAGGAAGCGGGTGTTGCGCGCGCCCTGGAACTCCTTGGAATTGCCGTCGCGGGCGCCGATATTGGATAGCAGGCCCGAAAGGAGGGACATGTGGATGTCATCGGAGCGGCGCTCTGTCCCTTCCTGGTAGGTCCAGCCCAGCTGCTTGGCGACGTCCTTGAGCTGGCGCACCAAGTCAAACCACTCGCGGATGCGTATGTAGTGGAGGAATTCCTGCTTCATGCGCTTGCGGAACCTATTGCCGGATTGCTCGTTGCGGGTTTGCTTGATGTAATCCCACAGCTTGAGCATGGACAAGAAATCCGAGGTCTTGTCCTTGAAGCGGGCGTGGGCTTGGTCGGCCTGGGCTTGGAAGTCGAGGGGACGCTCGCGCACATCTTGGATGGTCATGGCGGCAACGATGACCATGACATCATCGAGGCATCCGTTGGCATTGGCTTCAATGAGCATGCGAGCCATGCGCGGATCCAGTGGGATGCGGGCAAGATCGCGGCCGATGGTGGTGAGCGAGGGCTTGTCCTGCTTGTCGTGGAGGGCACCGAGCTCGTGCAGGAGGGTGAGACCATCGCGAATGGCCTTGTGCTCGGGCGGTTGGATGAAGGGGAATTGTTCGATATCACCGAGCTTGAGCGAAACCATTTGCAGGATGACACTCGCGAGGTTGGTGCGCAGGATTTCCGGGTCGGTGAACTCGGGACGGCTTTCAAAATCCTGTTCGCTGTAGAGGCGGATGGCGATGCCGTCGGCAACGCGGCCGCAACGGCCGGAGCGCTGGTTGGCGGAGGCCTGCGAGATAGGCTCGATAGGCAGGCGCTGGACTTTGGTGCGCGTGGAATATCGCGAGATACGGGCGGTGCCGGTATCAACCACATAGCGGATGCCGGGCACAGTAAGCGAGGTTTCTGCAATATTCGTGGCCAGCACGATGCGGCGGCCACGGTGTTCGCTGAAAACGCGATGCTGTTCTTGATTAGATAAGCGGCCAAAGAGGGGAGTGACCTCGACGTTTTTCCACTTCTTGCCTTCGATGGCCTCCATGGCATCGCGGATATCTCGCTCACCAGGGAAGAAGCAGAGGATATCGCCGTCGCCTTCACGCATGAGCTCTTCGATGGACTCGGTCAAGCCGTCGAGCGGATCTTGGTCCACTACTTTTCCGCCGGCCTCGAACTCGAGTGGCCGGTAGCGGATTTCTACGGGGTAAGTGCGTCCGGAGACCTCGATAATGGGGGCGGGGTTGCCGTCGGCGTCGGCAAAGTGGGCGGCGAAGCTTTCTGGGTCGATGGTTGCGGAGGTGATGATCACCTTGAGGTCTGGGCGCTTGGGCAATAGGCGCTTCAAGTAGCCCAAGAGGAAGTCGATATTGAGCGAGCGTTCGTGGGCCTCATCGATGATGATGGTGTCGTACTTATTGAGGAAGCGGTCGCGCTGCATCTCGGCGAGAAGGATGCCGTCGGTCATCAGCTTGACGGCCGTGGTCTCAGAGACGCGGTCATCGAAGCGAATGGCGTAGCCGACGGACTCGCCGATTTTCTGGTCCAATTCCGCGGCGATGCGCTCTGCAACGGTGCGCGCTGCAATACGGCGCGGCTGGGTATGGCCGATGAACCCGCGCCGGCCGCGGCCCAGCTCGAGGCAGATTTTCGGGATCTGGGTGGTCTTACCAGAACCGGTCTCACCAGCGATGATAACGACCTGATTGTCCCGAATTGCCTCGGCGATATCGTCCTTGCGGGCGGTGACGGGGAGGGCGTCGGGGTAGGAGATGGTGGGAACGGCGGCGTCGGTAAGCGCGACGCGCTCGGCCGCGGCATGGATTTCAGCGCCGATTTCTTGCAGCGCTTTAGGGGCGCGAGCCTTCTTGAGACGGCGGCGGAAGGAGCGGGCCTCGGCCAAAGTGACATTTTCGAGTGCGGCGAAGAGCTCGTCGCGAGAAGGGGATTCGTTCTTAGTCATGACTAGGCAACGAGTTTACCCGTCCACCTGAAATGAGGAAAAAGTTGTTAAAGTGAAAATACTCATCCATTTTTCTATGTGCATTCCTGAAGGAGGAGCACCGCCTATGACGAACCCGTATTCGGGTGGAAATGACGATTTTCCTCGCTATGAGCCGACCAACCATCCCGAGGATCGGCCGGACTACGGTCAGCTTCCATCGTATGGTGGCAGCCACGAGGGCAATGCCCAAGGCTACGCCGGCTACCAGGCGGGCGAGCCTCAGCACACCGGAAAGGTTTCGGCCATAGATGCCGTTTCTTGGGCTTTTCGGACTGTCTTTGGCAATTGGAAGCTGTGGATTCTAGGAGCACTAGCGCTTTTTGTTCTAAGTATCGTTTTTGTAGCCATTGCTGGCGGCATTAATGCCGCGAGCTACTCCGGCTCGGGTGAGCCAACCGCGGGTTCTTGGGTTTCTCAGCTCATTTCGACTGTCCTAAGCCTTGTATTGTCGCTGGTAATTATGCGCCTAGCGCTTTTCCAGATCGATGACGCCCGCACCGGTTGGGGTTACCTTTTTAAGAACGTGCGTTGGTGGCAGCCGCTGGTCATCATGCTTGTCATCGGGGCGGTGGCGAGCCTCATTGCATTCGCTGCAGTAGGTGGAACTGTCTATGGGTTGCTTAACGACGCCGAGAATATGACGGAGGACGAAGCAGTTGCGGCAGTATTAAGCGTCATGGGCATCATCGGCGTGATTTCGCTGATTAGCTTCTTTATCCAACCATTCTTCTCGCTGATGCAATGGTTCGCGGCCGATGGCGATAGCGTTGGGGATGCCGTGAAGAAGGGCTTTCAGGCAGGTAAGAACAACTACGGCCAAATGTTGCTACTGGCAATTTTGAACTTTTTCATCATCGTGGCCGGTTTCTTGCTTTTGGGCATCGGCCTCATCGTGGCGTATCCGGTTACTCTCTTGGCACAGGCGCATATGTTCCGCCAGTGCGCGGGCCGCAACACCTTCCCACAGGTCTAGCGCACCATAGTTAAAGGCCACCGCTCCAATTAGGGGCGGTGGCCTTTGGCGTGCTTGGCGACGCCCCCGTGTGGGGCCGCCGGGTGAGACTACTGCCGGGAGCGCTCAATCGCCTTGTTATAGGCGGAGGTGATGAGTGTGCCGAATTCGCGGAATTCCTCGGCGCGGGCGGCGGAGGAACGGAACACGAGGCCCACCTCGCGTTCGGCGGTGACATCGGAGGCAAAGTGGGCGATGGCGACGTCCTTGCCGTGGCATTCGGTGGCTAGGGCGGACTCGGGGACGAGGGTGCAGCCCAGTCCGCCCATGACCAGCTGCATGATGGTGGTCAGGGAGGAGGCGCGGGTGACGGAATTGGTGGCCTCGGCTGGGTTGATATTGGCATGGCGACAGAGGTCGACTACTTGGTCGCGCAAGCAGTGGCCGTCGTCAAGCAGCAGCAAATCCAGGTCCTTGAGTTCCGCAAGCTCGACATCCTCGCGGCCGGCGATGGGGTGATCCGGCGGGCAGACAATGGAGAATTTCTCCGTGTACAGAGGGCTATCGACCATGCCGGTGGCCTCGGATGGAAGGGCCATGATGGCAAGATCCAAGTTGCCATTGCGCAGGCGAGTGATGAGGTGCTGGGTTTGCTCCTCGACGAAGCGTGGCTCGAGGTCCGGGTAGGCCTCTGCAAGCATGGAGAGCAGATCGGGAAGGATGTAGGGGGCAATGGTGGGGATAACGCCGATGGTCAGTGGGCCGGCAAGGGTGCCGTTGGCGCCGCGGGCATGGGCGAGGAAGGTATCGGCGGCCTCAAGAGTGGCCTTGGCATAGGGGAGGAGGGTCTCACCGGCCGAGGTGACGATGACCTTGCGGGTAGAGCGCTCGATGAGCTGCAAACCCAAGCCCTGTTCGAGAGCAACGAGGCCCTGGGAGAGGGAGGGCTGGGAAATTTCGAGTTTGGCGGCTGCGGTACCAAAGTGCTTGTTTTCCGCCACGGTGACAAAGGTACGCAGCTGAGCAAGTGTAGGGCGATACTCTTTATTATGCATGCCTATCACTCTAACACTTACCTATAGGATTTGCTATTGACGCGAGCGGAAAAGATGGTATAACTGATCGTGTTGGGCCGGACACGGTCCGGCCCCGCTGCTTGTACACAAAGCGGCAGGAAACTTAGAGGAAAAGCCTTTGCTAAAGGAGTTGAAGACTATGCCTATTTTGACCGTCGGCGAAAAGTTCCCAGAGTTCAACCTCACCGCCCTGACCGGTGGCGACCTGCACGATGTCAACGCTAACCAGCCGGAGGACTACTTCGAGCAGGTATCCCTGGACAAGTACGAGGGCAAGTGGAAGGTCGTCTTCTTCTACCCGAAGGACTTCACCTTCGTTTGCCCGACTGAGATCGCTGCCTTTGGCAAGCTGGACGAGGAATTCCAGGACCGCGATACCCAGATCCTCGGTGGCTCCACCGATAACGAGTTCGCTCACTTCAACTGGCGCGCAACCCACCCGGATCTGAAGGAAGTTCCTTTCCCGATGTTCTCCGACGTGCGCCACGACCTCATTCGTGCGCTGGGCGTAGAAAACGCCGATGGCGTTGCTGACCGCGCCACCTTCATCATCGACCCGGATGGCGTTATCCAGTTCGTATCCGTCACCCCGGATGCTGTCGGCCGTAACGTAGACGAGGTTCTGCGCGTGCTCGACGCCCTGCAGTCCGAAGAGGTCTGCGCTTGCAACTGGGAGAAGAACGACCCAACCAAGAACATCAACAAGATGGACGTCGTTCAGTCCGCACTCTAAATCTCACTGAGATGCAGGTTTACCCCGCTTTCGTGGCGGGGTTTCCTTTTAAATCCAGCACAGCAAATTCCTATCAAAACCTCAAAGGAGAAAAGCTATGTCTATTGATAATCTGAAGTCTTCCCTGCCGGAGTACGCCAAGGACCAGAAGCTCAACCTGGGCACCCTGACCCGTTCCAAGGACCTGGACGAGGAGCAGCTCTGGGGCTGCCTGCTGGCATCGGCCGCCGCAACCCGCAATGACACCGTGCTGTCTGAGATTGCGGAGGAAGCAAAGGAGCACCTGTCTGAGGAAGCTATCGAGGCAGCCTACGGCGCAGCCACCGTGATGGCTATGAACAATGTTGCCTACCGCGCCAAGGGCTGGTTGGGCGATGACTACGCACAGGTGAAGTTCGGCCTGCGCATGAACATCATCTCCAAGCCAGGCGTAGACAAGGCCAACTTCGAGCTGTGGAATACCGCAGTCTCCGCCATCAATGGCTGCGAGCACTGCCTGGGTGCCCACGCTCACGAGCTCAACGAGGCTGGCCTGAGCAAGGAGCAGGTCTGGGAGGCCGTCAAGGTTGCGGCCGTTGTCCAGGCTGTGGCACAGGCTGTCCAGATCGAGGCCGCACGCTAAAATAGCCGGCCTTTAGCCGCCCTCGCGCTTGCCGACGCCCTCCTTATTCCGGGGCGCGGCAACCAGGGCGGCTTTGTCGTTTTCGCTGGCTAGTACTCCACGCGCAGGTCCGACAGTCGGACTTCGCCGGCTTCATCGGAGGCATCGAGATCCACCGTAGCGACGAACTGGTAGGCGTGGTCGCCGACTGGGTCCTTAATGATCTGACGCACGGACCACAAACGCGAGTCAGTATCGCCCAGGCGGAAGTACTCGGGACCGCGGGCCTCGGGGCCGGAATCGATATCGTCATATTCATCGAAATAGTCATCCAAGATAGCGCCGAAGTCCGGTACCTCGTCTAGATAATCAAGTAGCTCCGCCAGGCGGTCTTCTTTTTCTAGCGCGAAAAGCTGCACCAGACGGAACATGTAATTGCGCACCATAATGGTAAAGGCGCGGCGATTGGCCGTGAGCGCGGTGGGGTCCTCCACGCCAAAGGCCAGCTCGCGATCCACCGTGTCTTGGTCGATGGGGGAGTCTTCGCCGGCCATTTGCGCCCATTCGTCGACAAGCGAGGAATCTACCTGGCGGATAAGCTCACCTAGCCAGATAACGATGTCTTCGAGTTCTGGCGTGTTGTACTCGTCCGGAATGGACTGCTTGAGGGTGCGCCAGGCGTCGGTCAGGTAGCGCAAAATCACGCCCTCGGAGCGGGCCAAGCCGTACGTTGCGACCAAATCCGAGAAGGTCATCGCGTTCTCGAGCATGTCGCGCACCACGGACTTAGGCCGCAGCTCAAACTCCCTAACCCACGCATTGGTCTCAGCAAAAGTATCGTAGGCCTGCTCCAGTAGCTCCTCGAGCGGCTTCGGCCAGGTGATGTCTTCTACGATATTCATGCGGTCGGTGTAGTCCACCCCGTCCGCCTTTAGCGCGGCGATCTCTTCGCCGCGGCGCTGCTTCTGCTGGGCAATGAGCACCTGGCGCGGGTCATCTAGGATGGCCTCGAACACGGAAATGACGTCCAGGTTATAGGTCTCTGCCTCCGGATCCAGCAGCGAGAGCGCCGCCAGCGCGAATGGGCCCAGCGGTTGATTGAGCGCAAAGTCACGCGGCAGCTCTCGCACCAAATGGTAGGGGCGACCGTAGATATCCAATCCCTTGGTGGATTTTTGTACCACGCCAGAATCCACTAGCCCGCGGAAGAGATCAAGTGCCGTGAGGATGTCTTTATTCTGCTTGCTGCGATTATCGTGGTTGTCTCGCAGCAGGTGGCGCATGTGGTCATAGCCATTGCCGTGGCGTGCCAAGACGTTGAGCAGCATGGAATTAGAAACGCGGAACTGAGAGGTAAGCTGTTCCGGTTCAGCCTCTGTAAGGCGCGCGAAGGTCTTCTCGGACCAGGACACTTCGCCTTCGCGGGCGGATTTCTTCTTCAGCTTCTTCAAGCGCTTGGGGTCGTCGCCGATGCGGCGGCGTTCCTTGGCATTTTCGATTTCGTGCTCGGGGGCCTCGACCACCACAGTGCCCTCGGTGTCATAGCCGGCTCGGCCGGCGCGGCCGGCAATCTGGTGGAATTCGCGCGATTTGAGGATGCGTTGGCGCTGGCCGTCGAACTTGGCAAGGCCAGTCATCAGCACGGTGCGGATGGGCACGTTAATGCCCACACCCAGGGTATCGGTGCCGCAAATGACCTTAAGCAGGCCCTTTTGCGCCAGGCGCTCTACTAAACGGCGGTATTTGGGCAGCATTCCCGCGTGGTGGATGCCGATGCCCTTGCGCAAGAGCTTGGACAGATCTTTGCCAAAGGCAGTGGTGAAGCGGAACCCACCTATTTCTTGAGCAATCGCTTCCTTTTCTTCCTTGGTAATGATCCCCGAAAGTGAGGTGAGCGCCTGGGCGCGCTCGGCCGCTTCACGCTGCGAGAAGTGCACCACGTAGATGGGTGCCTTCTTATCGGCCAAGAGCTCCTCGATGGTCTCGTGCACCGCGCTAAAGACATAGGAGAAATCCAGCGGGACAGGCCGCGTGGTGCCGGCGACGAGGTTGGTGGCGCGGCCAGTGCGGCGGGTGAGATCATCTTCTAGCCACTGAGTATCGCCCAAAGTGGCGGACATGAGCAGGAACTGCGCCTTGGACAACTCCAGCAGCGGCACCTGCCAGGCCCAACCGCGATCCGGCTCGGAGTAGTAGTGGAACTCGTCCATCACTACTTGGTCGATATTGGCCTCGGCGCCATCGCGCAGCGCAATATTGGCCACAATCTCGGCGGTGGCGGCGATGATGGGGGCACTGCCATTAACGGTGGCGTCGCCAGTCATCATGCCCACATTTTCGGCGCCGAAGATATCGCACAGGGCAAAGAACTTCTCGCTCACAAGGGCCTTAATCGGCGCAGTATAGAAGCTGCGCTGGCCACGAGCTAGGGCGATGAAGTGTGCAGCATTAGCCACCATGGACTTTCCCGAGCCTGTAGGGGTAGCGAGGATAACATTATCGCCGGCCAAAATACCGAGCGAGGCTTCTTCTTGCGCTGGGTACAAATTGATACCCCGGCCGGTGGTCCACGAGGTAAAGGTATCCCAAATTGCCTCGTCTACGAGGGACTCGGGTACTTCCGTTAAATCTGGCAGCAGCTGAGATAAGTTCACCCCCACCACCTTAGCGGCGATGGGGGCGGGTTAGTTAGATATCGTCACCTAAGTCGCCCTCGCCCGAAGCAGAATCAGTGCCATCCTTGCCATCATCGGACTGCGGGCCTTCCTCTTCGGCGGAATCTTCGCGGTCATCGATCTCGGTATTGATGATCTGCTGGCTTTCTTCTTCATCCAAGGAAGCCAAAAATGCCTGGAACTCCTCGCTGATTTCCTCACCGGTAGGCATGGGCTCCTCGCCGGGCATGATTGCCTGCGGATGCTCCTTGCGGTAGCGCTCCATATAAGCGTCATACTGCTGCTCGAGTTGTTGGACTACGCCTTCGATCTCATCCGAGCCACCAACTTGCTCCTCCAGCTGGTTTTCCACGCGAGAAATATCGGCCTCAATGCTGCCTAAAGGAATATTGAGGCGCGCCGCCCGCGCCACCGAATCCAGCAACTGGAACGTGGCCTGCGGATAAGGCGAAGCTGCCAGATAATGCGGCACGTGGACGGTATATCCAGCCACGGTGCGGTGCTTATCCGCCAGAGCCTTTTCCAGATACAGTGCGGCGGAGCCCGGCACCATCATGGTGGAATCCATCGAGAGCATGTGCTCGGTCAAGCGGGAGGAGGTGCCATGGGCCGTAACCACCGTGGGGCGGGTATGCGGCACCGGCATCGGCGCGGCATAGAGCATGATGGTGTCTTCGATATTGAACTTTTCCACCAGCTTCACCACGGCGGTAGTAAACGCCTCCCAGCGCATGTCTGGTTCAGGGCCAGACAGCAGTAGGAAGGTCTTGCCGGAATTATCGCGCAGGACCTTAATACCAAGATCCATGGACTCGATTTCCAGCGCCCGATCCTTATCAATCGTTATGGCCGGGCGGCGCGAGCGGTAATCAATCAGCTCATCAGAGTTAAACGACGCCAGCTGGCGGCCTTCCAATGCGGCCTTCAAATGGTCAGCACTTGCCTCAATAGCCTGACCAGCGTCAGCATAGCCGTGCATGGCAACAATCATGGTGGGGCCTTGTCCGTCACCGGAATCATCCCTAATCACCGGAGCCGGATATTCCAGCTCATACATGCGGCGATCTTCTTCGTGCATGTTGTGTTACCTCCTTGCATTCTTACCTACCCCAACGCCGCGCGCGTGCTTACTATTCCCGCGCGCACTGCGAGGTTAAATAAACAATTGTGCCCCAAACCGCTGCGCATTGCCAGCGCAATCCCGGGCGGGGTGTGGAAAGCCGCTTGCCGACGCCCCCTTCACCCCACCTATCCACAGATCCCCACCACCTAGCCCCTGGTGGCCTATGCAGAGTTGCGCGCGAGGTTGAAGCTGGGGTCATGGACATCACAACACCAACTCAGCCCATCCGTACACCCGGCGATATCCTCGCCAATATTCCAGGAATCCTCGGATTCTTTCCCACTGAATCAGTCATCCTCATCTCCATCCAACCCAGCCAACGCGGACACAGCATCGGACCAGTAGCCCGCCTCGATCTGCACGATGTGCCTGGTGCCCTGCACGAGGTGATGGAAGCGTTTCACTGCGGAAACCCCGAAATCATTTTCTGCTTCGTGCTCTCCCAGCGCAAGGAAGGAGAGCTCTGGGATATTCTGCAGTCTCTTTACCGTTTCCAAGACCGGACAGGTATGGGCATCGATGCCTGCTGGCTGGCCGAAGAATTATCCACCGATACCGCCTATGACCTCATCTTTGGCCACGCCACAGAAAGCGGCGAGGGCCCGCTGCAGAACTGGATGGAAGGAACCATACCCGCCATCTCGACGAGCCACACGATGCGCGCTTGCGTGAATAACGGCATGCTGCCGGAACTTAGCCGCCATGACATGGTGCAGCGCTTTAAGGACCCGAACCCATACTTTGGGGATGAAGAGATTAGGGCCATGGAGCGATGCGCCGAAGAGATTGCCCGCCAATTGCGCGCCGGGCACGGGTACGGCACCACAGATCCAGTGCAGGTGGTCAAACACCTCATCGCCGATGTGCGCTATGTGCTCAGCGAGGTCGAATCGCTGGAGGAAACCCTAGAAAATGAAGAATTGTTGTGTGTGGCAGCCATGTGGATGTCTACCACCTGGACCCGCGACCTAGTCATTACGGAGCTTGTCTCCGCGCCGCAGGAAGCAGGTGACCTGTTATTGGCGGTAGCCCGTACATTCCAGGGGTCTATTCGCTACAACGCCCTAGCTTTGTATGCTGCTAGCCAGGTGTCTCACGAATTCGGAATTTATGCCGGTCCGGCGCTGGCAGTAGTAGTAGAAGAGGCGCCCCATCACAATTTGGGGCGCCTCATAGCGCAGGGGTATCGCAGCGGTATGGGAAAGCGGTTGGTCTCCAGCCTATGCCATGGTTGCGAGCTAGCCCGCGAAGCGGCGGGGCTCCGCGTTGACAGCCCCGCCTAACACGCGCGGCGTCTAGGACCGCTTTGCGGAATGTGCTTTATCGCCGAGCTGTCGGGTGAAGTTCCACGCGTCGGTGACGATGGTTTCCAGGTCCGTACGGGTGGGATTCCACCCGAGTTCCCGCTGAATCTTCTCAGAGGAAGCGATGAGCGTAGCTGGGTCGCCCGCGCGGCGCGGGGCCACCTCAGCCGGAATGTCGTGGCCGGTGACCTTGCGGCACATCTCGATGACCTGCTTGACGGAGTACCCATCGCCAGAACCCAGGTTGTAAATGCGGTGCTTGCCAGATTCATTGGACTCAAGGGCAAGCACGTGGGCGTCGGCTAGATCGCGGATATGGATGTAGTCACGCACTGGGGTGCCGTCTGCGGTATCCCAGTCATCACCGAACATGAAAATCTTATCCCGGTGGCCCAAAGCAACTTGCAACACGATGGGGATGAGGTGGGTTTCTACCTCGCGGTTCTCGCCAATATTTCCGTAGGCGCCAGCCACGTTGAAATAGCGCAGTGAGGTAGCGCCCAGGCCGTAGGCGTGGGCAAAGGACGTGATCATGTAGTCGATGGCCAGCTTTGTCGCACCATACGGATTGGTGGGCTGGGTTGGCATGTCTTCCGTAATCGGGACCTGGTCGGGCTCACCGTAAGTTGCAGCGGTGGAGGAAAAGACGAGGTTTGTGACGTCGTTATCCCGCATGGCCTCAAGCAGCATCAGGGTAGTAACTACGTTGTGCTGCCAGTACTCATCTGGTTTTTCGACGGATTCGCCCACCAAGGAGCGCGCAGCGAAGTGAATGACGCCTTCGAAGCCACCTTCGCCTAGGACATCGGCAGCCTTGTCCGCGACGTCGCCCTCGATGACGCGGGCGGCTTCCGGAACGGCCTCACGGTTGCCAGTGGAGAAATTATCGATGATGGTTACGTCATGGCCTTGTTCGACCAATACTGCGGCGCAGACACTGCCCACATAGCCGGCGCCACCGGTGACAAGAAGCTTCATGGTTGTACCTCCACGCGCACTGCGTGCGCCAAATCGTCGGAAAGCACGACGCTGCCACCTTCCGGTGTCGACAGTGTGATCGTGCCGCTGTTATTGACCACAGATACCTTGGCGCCCACACGAATGCCGGCATCGGTGAGCTCCTGGAAGGTGCCATCATCAACCTGCAGGATTTCATTGACCTGGATGACGGTCGCGGAGACCTGCTCGCCATTGGGGAGATCGACCGCCCGGGTGCCCTGGTCCGGCTGCGGAACATCGAAGCCAAGTGCAGACAGTGCCGGAATAGGATTGCCAAAGGGGGACCGCGTCGGGTCATCGAGAACGGCGACCATGCGCTTTTCCACCTCTTCACTCATGACGTGCTCCCACCGGCAGGCCTCGTCGTGGACCTTGGCAATGTCGAGCCCCAGGACGTCGGTAAGCAAACGCTCTGCCAAACGGTGCTTGCGCATGACTGCGGTTGCTAGGTCGCGGCCCTTGTCCGTGAGATCCAAACTGCGGTCGGTGCGCACGTGCAAAAGGCCATCGCGCTCCATGCGGGCCACAGTCTGAGAAACCGTAGGTCCGGACTGCTCCAAACGCTCCGCAATGCGGGCGCGCAGGGGAGTAATGCCTTCTTCCTCTAGCTCGTAGATGGTCCGCAGATACATCTCCGTTGTATCAACTAGGTCCCTCACGTGGGCATACCTTTCTGTGTGAATACAGTTACGCGGCTATAGTCCCGTCCAAGAACGGGAAAGCGCTTTCTAGACTCTGCAGTCCAGATTAGCCTACCCAAGGCTTGGCTCGCCGCTAGGAACCAAGCCGATGCCTTATCCACGCCAAACCCCGAGCCCATGGCGGTACGTTGCCAAATGGGCCCGGGGATAGGATGTGCTGCCGAATGCAGTAGGCGTGGATTACAAAGCGTACTCGCGCAGGCGATCGGCGCGGTTTCCATCGCGCAGCTTTGCCATGACTTCGCGCTCAATCTGGCGTACACGCTCGCGTGAAAGGCCGAAGCGGCGGCCTATCTGATCCAAGGTGCGCGGAACACCATCATCGAGGCCATAACGCAGGCGGATGACGTCCTGCTCGCGCTTCTCTAAGGTGTCAATCACACCGCGGATATCGGAGTGGCGCATAGATGCGACGACCGCAGTTTCAGCATCGGTAGCTTCTGCATCTTCAATGAAGTCGCCCAAAGGAGCTTCTTCATCGGTACCTACCGGCATATCGAGAGAGACCGGATCGCGTGACTGGCGCAGCAGCATTTCAATCTTGTTCTCATCAATACCGGATTCTTCCGAAAGCTCCTCGTTGGTAGCTTCGCGGCCCAATGATTGATACATCTCGCGCTTAATACGAGAAAGCTTGTTAACCTGCTCAACCAAGTGGACTGGGAGGCGAATGGTGCGGGACTGGTCAGCCATGCCGCGGGTAATCGCCTGACGAATCCACCAAGTGGCGTAAGTGGAGAACTTGAATCCCTTGGCGTAATCGAACTTCTCCATTGCGCGGATAAGGCCTAGGTTGCCCTCCTGGATGAGATCCAGCAGTGGCATACCGCGGCCGGTGTAGCGCTTGGCCAGCGAGACAACTAGGCGCAGGTTGGCTTCGAGCAGGTGGGAGCGTGCCTTCTTGCCTTCGCGGGCGAGGATCTTTAGGTCGCGCTTTTCGGCACGGGTGAGCTTTTCTGCGTTATTGAGCTTGTACTCCGCGTACAGTCCAACCTCGATGGCCTGAGCGAGTTCTACCTCATCTTCCGCGCTGAGCAGTGCGGTCTTGCCGATGCCGTTGAGATAGACGCGGACGAGGTCGGCAGAAGGATTATCGTTGGTTTGGTTGCGGCGAGATCCGCGGTCTACTTCCTGTTCTTCATCAGTAGTGGCACTTGAAGTGCCCTTGGCGGTGGTGGCAGATGTCTTCGTCATAGTGAAGCCTCCTGAAATTGTCGCCGGTTTCACACAGTACAACGGAGTCTTTAGCGATTTAGTTCCCAGTGCAGAGAGAATTAGTAAAAACAGTTGGTCCCCGTGGTACAACTCCACCTTTTCGGGGGAGAGGTACCACGGGGAACGGTTACGAGCTGCGAATAGCTTGGTATGTGGAACTACTATCCGCGCACCTGGACGAGGTAGCGGTAGATAGTCGGTTCAGATACGCCTAGGCGCGTCGCTGCCGCGGCAATTCCGCCTTTAAGAAGGAAGAATCCTGCATCCTCAAGGTCAGAGACCACTTCGAGTCGCTCCTCGCGCTGCATGCGAGGTACTGGCGTGCTCTGGTTAGAAATTGCGGAATTCAACATGGAATCTAGAAGGTTCTCTACGTTGGAACGCAAAGACTCGCTGACTTCTTCCTTCTCTGGCTCCTCTTCCGCAGCCTCGTCTTCTGGAGCCGGGTCTGGTACCGCGACGGGTCGCTGCGGCTGCTCTTCCGTGCCGGGATAGCCGCCGAAGGCCTTCGACTTATCAAATGCGGGATCATCGGCGTTGCCGATAAGTGCGGCGGCAGTATCGCGAATGTGTACCAACTCGGAGACGTCAACATTGATGCACAGCATGCCGCGCATATGGCCAGAGTCGTCTCGGATGAAATAACTAGAAGAGCGGCAAATTTTGCCTTCCGCATTGACGGCGCGGTAGCCGGTCATCATGGGGATTGCTGCGGCATCGCCTTGTTTCATAAACCACAGAGCGAAGTCGGTCACGGGCCCGCCTAGCTGCCGGCCAGAGATGTGGCCGTTGGCGATGGCCATGATGGATTTATCGGGGACGTCGAGATCGTGCAGCACGATTTCGGTGTTGGGGCCCATTGCCTTACCGAGGAATTCGACGAGGGGAATGTACTGCTCGAGGAAGTTTTCTTCGGAGGCACTGCCGCTAGGGAAATTCATTAGCTGAAGCATGTTCTTTAATTCCTGTCAGGTTATAGAGAAGATATCACACGGAAGCGAGTAGGCGGAGGGGGGGAACTAGCGCCAAGAAGGCCGGGTGAACACAAGCGGCTTAGCGCTGTGCTCACCCGGCTCATCGCTTCTCTACAGGGTGGTCTCTATCCACACACCGGAACTGGTGGGTGAACTGCTAGGGCCAGGCCACCTTGTGAGGTCTCCCTGTACTTGGCGTTCATATCCTTACCAGTCTTATACATGGTCCAGATGACTTCGTCCAAAGAAACGCATGGCTTGCTCTCGCGCTCCAGCGCCATGCGGGCGCTGGTGATGGAGTCAACGGCAGCGACAGCGTTGCGCTCAATGCAGGGGACCTGAACCTGTCCAAGGACTGGGTCACAGGTCAGGCCTAGCTTGTGCTCCATGCCAATCTCGGCTGCAATGCAAACCTGCTCTGGGGTAGCGCCCATGAGCTGGGCGAGACCGCCAGCAGCCATGGAGCACGCTACACCAACCTCACCCTGGCAGCCGACCTCAGCGCCAGAGATGGAAGCGTTCATCTTGTACAGGGAAGCAATCTGGTTGCAGGCGAAGATGTAATCAGCAAACATCTCGGTGGTGACGGGCTCAACGAACTTGTCGTAGTAGGCCAGTACCGCCGGGACAACGCCGCAGGCACCGTTCGTGGGAGCGGTAACAACGCGGCCACAGGATGCATTCTCTTCAGAGATAGCCAGTGCGAACATGTTGACCCAGCTGAGGATGTTCAGACCATCGTGCGGTTCGGACTGCTCTAAGCGGCGCCTCAGGGCAGCGGCGCGGCGGGGGACAAGCAGGGAACCTGGAAGCGGACCGTCGGTAGCGGAGCCGCGCTCGATGCCGGTGTACATGACATCGCGGACCTTGCGCAGGTGCTCGTTGACTTCGTCTTCCGAGCGCAGGGCCAACTCGTTGGCCAAGCCAAGCTCCGGGAGGGTCATGTTGTTCTTCTCGCACAGCTCGAGCATCTCTGCGGCGCTAGCGTACGGGAAGGGGATATCAACCTTGGCGTCCGTGCGCTTGGCAAAGTCTTCCTGTTTGACGATGAAACCGCCGCCGACCGAGTAGTAGGTCTTGTGCAGGATGTCTTCCTCGCCGGCGAAGGCGATAAGACACATGCCGTTCTCGTGCATTGGGAGGTACTCATCGTGGAAGTAGAAGCCGCCGTCCTTGGGGAATTCCACCTCGTGGGAGCCGCCCAGCATGAGCTTCTCGCTGCTGCGGACGTTCTTCATGAATTCGGAGATGCCGTCGATATCAACTGTCTCTGGCTCTTCACCGGCGAGGCCGAGGAGGATGGCCTTGTCTGTGGAGTGGCCGATGCCCGTGAGGGAGAGGGAGCCGTAGACATTTGCCTGAACTCGAGTGACCTTGTCAAGGAGGTCCTTTTCCTTGAGTTCGTCCACGAAAGCCTTGCCGGCTTTCATTGGGCCTAGGGTGTGTGAGCTTGAGGGGCCGATGCCAATCTTGAACATATCGAAGATGCTGATGAACATTGTTCTTTCCTTGAATCCTCTGCGATTTTCTCGTCTGCGGCGGTACTTAGAAGGCCTGGACGATGGAGTAGATGATGGTTGCTAGGGCGACGAGGCCCATGAAGAAGACGAAGTAGTTGGAAGCCATGCCCTTGTAGCGCTTCAGCGCTGGGACCTTGTGGATGGCGACCATTGGGATGATGAAGAGCATGATGGCAATCGTCGGGCCACACAGGGTTTCAATCATGCCCAGGATGGATGGGTCAGCCCAGGCGACGAGCCAAGCGGTGACCAGCATGAAGATGAGGGTGATGGTATCGAGCTTGTGAGCGGACTCTGCGTCGTCCTTGCTTGCGTTCTTGCTGCCCTTGATGACGAGGCCTTCGAAGCCTTCGGCTGCGCCGAGGTAGTGGCCGAGGAAGGACTTAGCAACTGCAATCATGGCGATGACTGGGGCAATCCACTGGATAAGTGGGTTATCGAAGTGGTTGGCCAAGTAGGACAGGATGGTGATGTTTTGTGCCTTAGCGTCCGCCATGTCAGCCGGGGAGAGGCTTAGAGCGGTGGAGAAGACGAAGAACATAACCACGACGACCATGAGGATTTCTGCGCGGAGCAAGGTCTTGCGGGACTTGGCCTCAGCGAACTTGCCGTAGGTCTGGCGGCGGTCAACGGCGAAGGAGGAAATCATCGGGGAGTGGTTGAAGGAGAAGACCATAACCGGAACCAGCAGCATCAGGGTAACGCCCATGCTGTGGCCAGAAGCCTCGCGAGCGACGTTGAGGTCGAAGGAATCGAAGAGCGCGGTATTCCACTTCGGGATGAGGTAGAGGGAAAGCAGAACCAAGATGCCGATGAATGGGTATACCAAATAGGACATGACGTGAACTACGACGTCCTTGCCCATGCGGACGATTAGGATGAGGCCGCCTACCAGCAGGAGGGAGGTAAGCCAGCGGTACGGAGGAGTAATTCCGAGCTGGTGCTCCAGGAAGGAGTTGACCGTGTTGGTGATGGTGACCGAGTAGACCAGCAGGATGGGGTAGACCGACAGGAAGTACAGGATGTTCATGAGCACACCAGCCTTCTTGCCAAAGTGCTCTTCCACGACGTCCGTGAGGTCACCGTCTGGCTTGGAACTGGACAGTACCAAGCGGGTCATTCCGCGGTGAGCCCAGTAGGTCATAGGCAGTGCTAAGACCGTCATGATGATAAGCGGGATGATGCCACCGATGCCGGCGTTAATGGGAAGGAAGAGGACACCAGCGCCGATTGCGGTGCCGAACAGGGAGAGCATCCATACGGTGTCTTCCTTATTCCACTTCGGTGCACCCTTCTGGCCATCGAACGGGGTGTCAATGCCAGGGGCGGGTGCGGATTCCTTGGATGAGGGAGCTGCCTTGGAGGCCTTGAGATCCTCAGGCATCTCAGCCTGGTTTTCTGGGTGCTGGGCCTTGTTGCGCCGCGTGATTGAGTGGGACATTTTCTTTCCTACATCTAGTTGGTCGGCCGAAGCGTTTGGGCTTCTGCAACCATGAGTGAGAAAAATTTTCTCACTCAATTTTGCGTTTGTAGGATTTTGAGAAACTATCTCGCATCCTGCATGTCCAGCCCTTTTGCTTCGCTGTGCCTTCAGTATAGAACAAAATCTTGCAGAATGATAATAAATTATTGCACTGCGAGTAGGGCATTTATCACTCTCTGAGAATTTGCATTCCCTTGCGCTTTATGGCTTGCTTTACACAAAATCCGGAAAAGTGGTTTACGTCACGGAATCGTTTGTAAAAGGTCCTGCTTAACACGATTTTCAGATCTCGTGGGGCGGAAATTGAGGGTGCGGGCTAGGTCTCTACCAAGACGGTGAAAGGTCCTTCACTCACAGAGGAAACGCGCATTTTAGCCCCGAATTGGCCTGTTTCTACTGACACGCCGTGTTCCCTGAGGTTCGCAATAATCGCCGCGATGACCGGTTCGGCCTCGGGTCCTGGAGCGGCATCCGCCCACGAAGGGCGTCGCCCTTTGGCAGTGCGGCCGTACAAAGTAAATTGGCTCACCACAAGCACGGGCGCTCCGGCATCAATGACTGACACTTCGCCATCAAGAATGCGCAGTTCTGCAATCTTGCGTGCCATCTTCTCAGCGCGGGGCTGCCAACCATCCATATCCTCGCGTGAGACCCCAATTAGAGCGAGAAGGCCACCGGTTTCGGGACTAGTAATGGCCCCTACGGTCTCTCCATCGACGGTCACTGTGGCCTCTGATACCCGAGTCAAAACTGCGCGCATGGTTTACTTCTCCTTATATAACGAGTGGGGGACAGTGTGGATCTAGCTGAGGTCCGGCGAATCGGTATCCAAGAGGAGATCAGCTGGGATAAGCAGGCCATGTCGGACCATATCGATCACGGCGGGTAGGGCAGCAGTAGTAAGTTCTGCTTCGTCGAATCCGTGCGCCGCCGCATACAGGCCAATGGTTTCTTCCAGGTTCAAGCCCTGTGGGTTGAGTCCGGCGACAATGGCAGCGATGTGTTCATCTACTTCGTGGCTCCAGCGCGGACCGTCGGTGCGAGTAAGGCGTAGAGCGGCCCGTGTAAATCCCTGGCCCAAATCCCCATCTGGGGTGCTGATATCTTCGCGTGCCAGCCCCGGGCGTACCTGGAAGTGCTTTCCCTGTAGCTCGCCGGGTACTAGGTCGCGCAACCACGCCACACGGGCAAAGTATTCTTCTACTTCAGGTCCAAGTGGGTCGCTAAAGGCCTGCGGCATTTCTTCGGCCAAGATATCGGCAGGTTCATCGTCGCCGATGCGTTGGATAGCGACAAATCCAAAGCCAATGCCATTGACCTCATGTTGCTGGAAATGTTCCAGCCAGGCGCGAGAGCGCTGTTGTCCTTCAGGGGAGCGTACATCCAGGGATTCATCCTCGAGCCAGGTGGACACATAGAGTGCGGGATCGGCTACGTCGCGCTGGATGATCCAGGCAGCAATTCCCTTGTCTGGCAGCCAGGAGGCAACGCGTTGCTGCCAGGTCTCGCCGCTGGTGTGTACCCAAGCTGCCAGAAGGTGAGCCGTGCCGCCAGGGGTTAGGTGATCGGTGGCCCGAGAGACAACCAGCTCGCTGGCACCGTCCAGATTTAACCCGGAATCGCGGTAGACGTGGCCAACTTCGGGAAGGCCAACAACAAAAGGTGGGTTAGCTACGAGGCGGTCAAAGCGGCGGCCGGCTACGGGGGCGAACCACGAACCTTGCAGCAATTCCACTTTCTCGCTATCGCCAGTAGCGGCAATGGTAGCCTCGGCCAACTCCAATGCACGCTCATGCACGTCGGTGGCGGTAATCTTGTCAGCGCAATCGAGTTGCCCCAGCAATTGGACGCCCGAGCCAGTGCCTAGATCTAAGACGCTGCCCACTGGGCTTACTGGTGTGGATTGCAGTAGGGAGAGGCTTGCCGCGCCAACGCCAAGCACATGGTCTGGGCCAGGCACGTGGTCGACCAAGGAGGCGTCGACGTCGGAGAAGATGAGACGGTTGGCGCCAACGATGGTGTGGGGGCGGATATCGAGGGCAATGTAGGCCTTGCCATGGGCGTCGGCAACCGCAACATTGGCATCCAGCAACTGGGTAGCCAGGCGCGCGCCTACCGCCTCGCCCAAAAGCGTGGCCGGCAGGTGTTGATGAAGAAGGAAGAAGCGGATCAAAAGATCCAATTGAGATTCGCTGTGCGCGGCGAGCGCAACTGGTGCGGGTTCGCCGCGGAAGAGGGCCTCGGTAACTTCCGGACCTAGGTGCCCGGCTACGCCATCGGTAGTAAAACCGGCGGCGGTAAAGACGTCGGAAAGCTCTGCGGCCAGCTTGGCTAACGCGTGGGCATCAAAGTCGGGGCCAAAAGCGGTCGTCATGTAGGCAGGAATCCTTTACTCTTCTTCGTGATCGATGATGTCGTGGTGTGCCTCAATAGGCCGAGCGGTGCCGCCGGATACCTGTGGGGCGTGGGCCTGGCTATAAAGCTGCCGGTTCATGGCTGGCTTGTACACGTTTTTCTCGCGCTTATCCTTCTTTTCTCCCCGGCCGTTGCCAATCACCACGGCTATCCAGGGGAGGGGAAATGTCACGCCCACAATGATGGCGGCTAGGAGCCACCAATGCATATAAAGGAAATAGCCTGCGATGAGCAGGGAAGGAACGCGCAAAAATTGGAAGATTCCGTACCGAATTTCGCGGCGCTTGCGGTCCTGGCCAGGCGTGAGCTTGGCATCCGTGATGAGATAGCGCTCTTTTTTGCCAAACAACCTAGACTCGGCTCCCCTCGTGCGCGTCGGAGTTCCCTCGATAAGGGGAGTGGGGCGCAGTGGCCGGCGTGCATGACGTGTACATGTTCTCCAAGGGTAGCCGCCTGACTCGCAAAGTTCGATGCCGATGCGGCAAAATGGAGTGCGTGACTACGACTACGAAGACAATTGAACGGCCAGATATTCGTGAAGACACTTCGACGACGGATAATGACACGCCGAAGTTCTTCCACTACGTCAAAAAGGATCACATCCTCGATTCCGCGGTGAACGGCAAGTACGTCGTTGCGCTATGCGGCGAAACTTTCCCGGTGACCAAGCAGGCAAAGCCGGGTTCTCCGGTGTGCCCCGATTGTGAGCGTGTGTATAAGGGTCTGCGCCGCAAGTGAGGACTTTTAAAAAGACTAACCTTCGCGCTTGGCAGCAATCTGCCCTCGATAAATTCCTCGCCACTAAGCCGCAGGACTTCATGGCGGTGGCGACCCCGGGCGCCGGAAAGACTACCTTCGCACTGCGCATTGCCACCGAGCTCATGGAAGACCGCACGGTCGAGCGCGTCATCGTGGTGGTGCCTACCGAGCACCTTAAGACCCAGTGGTCTAGCGCTGCCGCGCGCGTAGGTCTAGCTCTAGATCCCGCGTTTAGCAATTCCTCCGCCGTTAATCCCTCGATGGACGGCATTGTGGTGACTTATGCGCAGGTGGGTATGCATCCCTTTAAGCACCGTGCAGTGGCGTCTGCTCGGCGCACTTTGGTAATTCTTGATGAGATTCACCATGCAGGCGACGCTAAGAGCTGGGGCGATGGCGTCAAGGAAGCCTATGACGATGTCAACCACCGGCTGGCTTTGACCGGTACGCCTTTCCGCTCCGATGACTCGCCGATTCCATTCGTTCAGTACGTAGACGATGGGGAGGGGCACAAGGTATCCCGTTCGGACCATACCTATGGCTATGGCGATGCGCTTGCCGATGGCGTCGTGCGCCCCGTTGTCTTTCTTTCTTACTCTGGCGAGGCCCGCTGGCGCGATTCGGCCGGTGAGGAGCATGCAGCCCGTTTGGGTGATATTATGAATGCGGAGCAAACCGCCCGAGCGTGGCGCACCGCCTTGGATCCCAAGGGCGAGTGGATCCCTGCGGTGCTGCAGGCGGCGCATACCCGCCTGATGCAAATGCGACGCAATATGCCGGATGCCGGCGGCCTGGTGCTGGCTTCGGATACAACGACCGCACGCGCCTACGCCAAGATCCTCAAGCAGCTTTCCAATACACCGGTGTCGGTGATTTTGTCTGATGATCCCGGCTCCTCGGACCGTATTCAGGAGTTTTCTGAGTCCACCGATGAGTGGATGGTGGCGGTCCGCATGGTGTCCGAGGGCGTCGACGTCCCGCGCCTTGCAGTGGGCGTTTATGCTACCTCGGCGTCGACTCCTCTCTTTTTCGCCCAGGCCATCGGCCGCTTCGTGCGCTCGCGCATGCCGGGCGAGACGGCATCGGTTTTCCTTCCATCGGTTCCTGTGCTGCTGGGCTTGGCGGAAAATATGGAAAAGTCCCGCGACCACGTCTTGGGTGAAGAAAAGCCCGACAAGGAAGGCTGGGACGACGAACTGCTAGAGCAGGCGAATCAGAAAAAGACCGAACCAGACATGCTGGAGAAGTCTTATGAGTCGCTTGGTGCCGAAGCAGAGTTTTCGGGACTGCTCTACAACGGTTCTCAGTTCAATACCGGGGATATGACCACCGATGAGGAAGCGGACTTCCTTGGCATTCCCGGGCTACTGGATGCGGACCAAGTAAAAGACTTGCTGCGCAAGAAGCAATCCGAAGAAATGGACCGCCGCGAAGCGGAGGAAAAGGCGCGGCGCGCTGCTGAGGCGGAGGAAGCTCACCGCCGCAAGCTCTACGGCATGGACTATGCGCCGGCCTCGCGGAAGAAGTCTATGGAGTCTGAGTCCAGCGACACCGGAGTCGTCGATGAGCTAGGCCAGCTGCGCAAAGAGCTCAATACGGTCGTATCCATCGCTGCCCAGCGCTCGGGCCGCCCGCATGGTGCTATCCATACTGAGGTGCGCAAGGCCTGTGGCGGCCCGCCCACCGCGCTGTGCAATGCCGAGCAGCTGCGCGAGCGCATCGACTATCTGCGCAAGTGGTAGAGCGGCCGTTGGAGGCCTAGGAATAACTACGAAAAAGCCCGCACCGAAATTGGTGCGGGCTTTAATTCGCGTGCAGCTGCAGCGACTAGTCGAGGTAGTCGCGCAGAACCTGCGAACGAGATGGGTGGCGCAGCTTCGACATCGTCTTGGACTCGATCTGGCGAATGCGCTCGCGGGTAACTCCGTAGACCTGGCCAATCTCGTCTAAAGTGCGCGGCATACCGTCGGTCAAGCCAAAGCGAAGGCGAACCACGCCGGCTTCACGCTCGGACAGCGTAGTCAGCACGTCTTGGAGCTGATCCTGCAGCAAGGTGAAGGATACGGCGTCGACCGCAATGACGGCCTCGGAGTCCTCGATGAAGTCACCCAACTGGGAATCGCCTTCGTCACCGATGGTCTGATCCAAGGAAATAGGCTCGCGGGCATATTGCTGGATTTCGAGCACCTTTTCCTCGGTGATATCCATCTCCTTCGCCAGCTCCTGCGGGGTAGGCTCGCGGCCCAAGTCCTGCAAGAGCTCGCGCTGGATGCGGCCCAGCTTGTTGATGACCTCCACCATGTGCACTGGGATGCGGATGGTACGCGCCTGGTCAGCCATGGCGCGGGTAATGGCCTGGCGGATCCACCACGTGGCGTAAGTGGAGAACTTATAGCCCTTGGTGTAATCGAACTTCTCCACCGCGCGGATTAGACCCAAGTTGCCTTCCTGAATGAGGTCCAAGAAAGCCATGCCGCGGCCGGTGTAACGCTTGGCCAAGGAAACCACCAGACGCAGGTTGGCTTCCAGCAGGTGGTTCTTGGCCTTGCGGCCATCGCGGGCGATGCTGCGCAGGTCGCGCTTTTCCATGGGGGAGAGCTTGGCGGCCTTATCGCCTTCGGCGCGGGCCTTTTCCATCTCATCCATGCGGTGCTGTGCGTACAGGCCAGCCTCGATGCGCTTGGCCAGGGAAACCTCTTGCTCGGCGTTGAGCAGGGCGACCTTACCAATCTGCTTGAGGTAGGCGCGGACGGAGTCGGCAGAGGCGGTTAGCTGCGCATCCTTGCGTGCCTGACGCAGCGCAGCGGACTCTTCCTCGTCCCAGACGGAAGAGGAGTCTTCCTCTTCTTCCTCATCGTCGTCGTCCAAATCCTCTTCGAGATCATCGTCCTCGAGGTCTTCGCCGGCGTCGAAGTCATCATCGTCTTCGATGTCCGCATTCGTGGGATCGAAGTCGACGTCTTCGTCGTGCTCGTCCTCCTCGAGCTCCTCTTCTGCTTCCGGCTGTGCCTGCTTTTCGGACTCGGCTGGGGATTCCTGCTTCTTTGCCGCGGATTTGCGGACCGTCTTCTTAGTGGCCTTTTTGGCAGACTTCTTAGTGGCCTTTTTGGCCGACTTTTTGGCGGTCTTCTTCGCAGTCTTCTTGGCTGTTTTCTTAGCGGTCTTTTTGGCCGTCTTCTTAGCCGTCTTTTTCGCGGTTTTCTTTGCCGTCTTCTTGGCGGTCTTCTTTGCAGGAGTAGATGCCTCAGCGGCGTTTTCGCCCTCGCCGAGTGCCTGGTCTGAAGATTCAGTGGCTGCCACGTACGCCCTTTCGACTAACTTCTTGATTGAAACAGCTCAGTGCGCCCTGGTGGGGCGCTCGTGCATCAGTGTGATGTTAACGCGTTGTGGCCTTATGCAGGCCAGACACGCCCTAGAGCTATTTAACTTAGGATCGACCGCCCAGTATAGAGGATCTTTCCAATCTGCCGGTGGATAGGGTCACCTGCAGTGCGTAAATACTACGGTTTCAAACCGTCTACCGCCGCCATCGCAGCTCCGACAATTCCCGCGCGATTGCGCAGTTGTGCAGGCATGACGGGGGTTTCAATATCAAGATGTGGGCCCCACTTTTCAAACTTGCGGGAAATCCCACCCCCGATGAGGAAGGCCTGCGGGTTAAAGAGCTTTTCATATTCCGCGAGGACCTTGTTGAGTCGCTTCGTCCACTGCTTGTACTTGAGTCCCTCGCGGTCCTTTACGGCCGAGGACGCAATTTTCTCAGCCTCGTCATCGCCCACCGTGAGGTGCCCCAGTTCGGTATTAGGAAACAACTGGCCGTCTAGGAAGAAGGCCGAACCGATACCGGTGCCCAAGGTTAGGAAGATTACGGAGCCCTGCTTGGCGATGTCCTCTCCGTAGGCAACCTCGGCTAGTCCCGCCGCGTCGGCGTCGTTAAGCACGGCAAAATCCGCATCCAGGTAGTCCGCAAAGAGTTCTGTGGCGTTGACCCCAATCCAGTCCTTGGAAATATTTGCCGCAGTCTCGACTTCCTGGTTGCGAACCACGGAAGGCAGGGTGATGCCAACGGGGCCGTCCCACTGCTTTTCCTGCACGATTTGGGCTACTACCTTGGCAACATCATGCGGCGTAGACGGCTGTGGGGTGGCGATCTTCATGCGTTCACCCACGAATTCGCCGGTGGCAAGGTCCACCTCAGCGCCTTTAATGCCGGAGCCTCCGATATCGATGCCAAAGGAATGGCCAGAAAGAGTAGTCATGCCCGACAGTCTAGAAGAAGGCACAATAGTTGGCATGACTGAGCAGATCGATTTTCTCCAATTGCGGGATTTTGCCGTTTCTACCGCCACGCGGGCTGCGGAATTAATTACTGCGCGGCGTGCAGAACTAGTCGCAGGTGACGGCATCGCGGCGCATACCCACACCAAGTCCAGCGACGTGGATCCCGTAACGGAGGTCGATACCGCGACAGAGGAGTTCATTGCCACCACCATCCGCACCCAGCGCCCCGGTGACGGAATCTTTGGCGAAGAAGGCGCCAATGTGGAATCAACCAGTGGTGTTACCTGGATTGTCGATCCGATTGACGGCACCGTGAATTTCCTCTACGGGGTGCCGGACTACGCCGTATCCATTGGTGCGGAATACCAAGGGCACCTCGTTGCTGGTGCGGTGGTCAACGTGGCGCGCGGGCGTACCTATGCTGCCGCAGCCGGCCAGGGCGCCACGGTCACCGGCCCAGACGGAATTGAGCACGCACTGCGGTGTGGCCAGACACAAGATCCTGCGTTGGCCTTGGTAGCCACCGGCTTTGGTTACGAAGCCGACCGGCGAGCAGCCCAAGCCGAGCTCCTCACCAAGCTCCTACCTAATGTGCGTGATATTCGACGCATCGGCGCTGCAGCGCTCGACCTGTGCCGTGTGGCAGAGGGAACCGTTGATGCCTACTTTGAGCACGGCATCAATGCCTGGGACTTCGCTGCCGGGGCAATCGTTGCTCGCGAAGCAGGTGCAGTGGTGCGCCATCCAGGCTTTGATAAAGGCTCTGCTGACGGTGAACTTACCTGGGCCACGGGGGCAGATTTGGCCCCCGCATTCGAAAAGCTTTTAGCAGCGCACGGGGCCACGGACGCGCTGCGGGGGTAATAGTTTTCCACGCCGGCGAGCGGTGAGATGACATCTAGCCATTTGTGCTTTACTATGCGCGATCGATAAATACCCATTCCTTAAAGCAACTTGACCATTAGGGGCGTGCATTATGGCCACCGATTATGACGCACCGCGCCGGCGCGCGGAAGATGAACTCGAAACTGACTCCCTAGAAGGACTCAAAGCCGCTGAGAGCGATAACAACGGCATGGACGATGACGGAGAAATTGTCGAAGCCTTCCAGCCGCCATCAGTAGACCTCACGGGCGAGGAGCTTAATGTTGAGGTAGTTCCACGTCAGGAAAATGAGTTTACCTGCGGTTCGTGTTTCCTAGTGCAGTCAAATAAGCGTTACTCCCACGAAGAGGACGGCCAGCCAATCTGCAAGGATTGCGCCTAAAGGAATACTCAGCAGAAACGAAACCCCGCACTCGGCAACTTTTCACCTGCCGAGTGCGGGGTTTGTTGTAGCAGCCACCACATTTTCTGTGGTGTGCGAAGTCAATAAAGATTAGTGCTGTTCCGGAACGAAAGCGTGGAGCAAAGCCTCCGGATCCTTCGAGGCGATGAGCCAATAAGGAGTATCATCTTCTGGATCATCGAGCACCATCATGGCGTGCTCATCCACCCAAGCGTGGGAGACCAAAAACGCTGCGGGATCGAATTGTGGACCCAGCGCATTGCGCCGCGCAGATTTGGGAACGGTGATAGACCGCGACACGACGTCGTTGGGCAACTGGGCATCTTTGACCGTGAGCCAACGCGTTCCATCCGGGTCACGCTCTACCTTGATGACCGTATTGGACCAGGTAATAAGTACCCACACTGCGATAGCGCCAAGGAGGATCGCGGGAATAATGGTCCACCACATGGAGCGGTTAAGGCCGGCAGTAGCGGAAGTAAGTGCCACGATGGCGGCGGCGAATAGCCAAAAGTACCAAGGGACCCATTGGCGTTCGCGGTAGAGCACTTGAGAGTCCACCGTGCCCTGTGCCGAAGCGGCGCTTGACGGTGCCGGAGTTGCGGAAGTAGCAGATGTATCAGACACGTTTAGTCAGTCTAGTCCACACGCGCCGCAGAATGAACCTCCCAAGGCAGGTAGGATTGGCCAGGTGACTGACTCGATTCCGCATTCTCAATCAGAAAGCCCCTTTGGGGACATTAAAGTCAAGCGCCTGGATAAGGAGCTTCCACTGCCGCACCGCGCCCACCGTGGTGACGCCGGTGCGGACCTCTATGCAGCAGAATCTCTTACCCTGCAACCCGGCGAGCGCGCCCTCGTCGGCACCGGGATTGCCATTGCGCTGCCACTAGGAACGGTTGGTTTAATTCACCCGCGCTCCGGACTAGCCGCCAAGCAAGGGCTTTCCGTTGTCAATACCCCGGGCACGGTGGATGCCGATTACCGCGGGGAGATCAAGGTCTGCCTCATCAACCATGACCGGCACGCTCCCATTGAGATCGAACGCGGAATGCGCATCGCTCAGCTCGTGGTCCAGCGCGTAGAGCTGGTGGGGTTTGCTGAGGTTGAAGAGTTGGATGACACCGTCCGCGGAGCCGGCGGCTATGGCTCTACCGGTGTGTAGTTAAAGCAGTAGAGACTCAACGAGACTTTTAGAAAGGACGTAGCACCCATGGGAATCTGGCCCTTTGGCAAGAAGAAAGACGAAGAAGAGAAGGCTCAGGAAAAGCCTGCAGCACAAAGCGAAAAGCCGGCGGACCCCACGTCCGCGGATGCAGAGGCGCAGGAGACCTATGCTCCAGTAGGCGACACCGCAGCAGATGCCGCGGCGGCTTCTGGCAATGAACCCCGCGAATTTGCACATGATGCCATCAATGGCCAGACCGGCCCCTTTGATGGAGACTCTGTCGATATCGAGACCTTTGATTTCAGCGACTTTTCCATTGGCGTATTAGATCTGGGGTCCCTGCGCATCCCACTGCCAAAGGAATCCCAGGTACAGGTGGAAATGGGCGAACAAGGCCCTCGAATGCTGCACATAGTGACCAAGGTAGGCCGAATTACTCCCGTAGCCTTTGCCGCCCCACGTAAGCCAGGCCAGTGGGCAGAATCTGTGGAGGAAATCAAGGAGGGCATGAGCCGCGACGGTCTTACCGTTACTACCGAGCCAGGCCCTTGGGGTGCTGAGGTCGTGGGCAAGAACGACAACGGTCAGATTCGCGTCATCGGTGCAGACGGTCCGCGCTGGATGCTGCGCATGACCTTGGCCGCGCCGGCCGGTATGGAAGCAGACCTCGCAGACATGGCCCGCGAGGTTGCTGCCCGTACCTTCGTCTACCGCGGGGAAGACCCCATACTGGCGGGAAATGCCTTGCCGGTCATCATGCCTGAGCAGCTGGTAGAGCAGGTCAAGCAGGCCATGGACCAGCGCCAGCAAGAACAGCAGGCAGCCGCTAATGCTCAAGACCACCCAGAAAACGGCGTGGGCGGCCCCGACCCTGCGGCAGAAGCAGAGGCGGAGCAACACCTGCGCGATTTGGGCGGTACCCCACAACAGGGTGAGAATGGATCGTCCCCGCAGAATCCCGATGAGGGCTCTGCACCTAATTCCAAGAACTAGGCAAAGCAGTAAACCACGTGACACATTCTTCCTCGCCGCACCCTTCCCCGGACGCTAAGAACCTGGACTCTGAGGAGTCTGCTGCCGAACCCACGCTGCTGGAGCAGATGGGAGGCTTATCAGGGCTCGTGTCGGCCACCTTGCCGGTCCTTGTGCTGATTCCTGTCAATAATTTCTTTGGGCTGGGGCCAGCCTTGGCGGCGGCGCTCGGCGTGGCCGTTGTTATTGCACTCTGGAGGGTTGTCCGTAAAGAGACCCTGCAGCCGGCCATATCGGGTTTGCTGGGAGTGGCTCTTTGCGCTGCCATCGCCTGGTTTACCGGTGACGCCAAAGGGTATTTCTTGTACGGCATCTGGATGTCGTTGGCACTGTGCATTGCCGCGGTACTATCAATCCTCTTCCGGTGGCCCGCTGTGGGCGTCATCTGGAAGGGGATTAATGGCGAGGAAATGCAGTGGCAAAAGGTTACCGAGGCGCGCCGGGCTTATGCCATCGCTACCGGCGGGTGGGCGGTCATCTTCCTGGCCCGCTTTGTTGTTCAGCGCGCCATTTATGATGCGGATGCAACCACTGCCTTAGGGGTGACCCGAATCCTGATGGGGTGGCCATTGACGCTTCTAGTTACGGCGCTGACCGTGTGGATGGTGCGCCGCGCGGATGCAGCCGTTGACGCAGCGGCGGGCACAGGTGAGCACACTAACGCAGAACGAGAACAAAAGTCTGAGGCAGAAAATGACTGAATTAACGATGAGCCGTGGCGATAGTCTTGAGGTCACCATTGACCGCATGGCGCACGGCGGGGAAGGAATTGGCCAGGCGCCGGATGGGCGAGTGGTATTCGTTCCTCGCGCTTTTCCCGGCGACGTCGTAAAGGCTACGGCCGGCCGTGTAAAGAAGTCGTTCATTAAGGCAGAGCTGGAAAGCGTACTAAGCCCTGGGGCGTTGCGCGTGCCATCGTCTTGTCCTGCGGCCGCGCAAGGAGCTGGCTGCTGTGATTTCGCCGAGCTGGATCCCGCGGCCGAAACCGGAATCAAGGCAGACATCTTGTCGGAGCAGCTGCGCCGCACCGGCGTTGTCACCGGCGAGGAACTAAACATTGAGCAGCACACCCTAGAGCCGGTTCGGGGATGGCGCACGCGGGTGAGGTGGGGCGTCGACAAGCAAGGGCGCGCCGGAACCCGTCAGCGTCGGTCCAATGAGCTTGTTACGGGCGCTGCTTGTACGCAGCTGGCTCCGGGATTGGCAGAGGGGCTCGTTGGAGAGGGCGCGCGCCGGTTTACCCCAGGCGCTGAGGTCATCGCCGTTCTCGATGGCGATGGCAACCGCCACGTGGTAGAAACCCGCAAGGCCCCGCGCGGGCGCCGCGTGGAGACCATCCGTGAGGTGGTAGAAGGCAGCGGCAAGGTGCACGAGCATGTCGACGGGCGGACGTTTAGCTTTCCTGCTACCGCCTTCTGGCAGGCCCACAGCCACGCACCGGCCGCGTATACCGATCTGATAGCGGAGTGGCTCGGGGGCCGCGAGTACCAAGAGCACACCGCCTGGGATCTCTACGGCGGCGTAGGCCTATTCGTTCCCTCACTGGCCCATGCCGTGCAGGGCAAGGTTATCTCCGTGGACTATTCACCGGCGGCTACGGCCGGGGAACAGGCCGCCCTTTCGGACTGCGATGTGGAAGTAAAGTCCGCGAAGGTGGAGCAGGTCGCCGCCCAGCTTCCCAAGCCTGGCGCTGTAGTCCTTGATCCGCCGCGCACCGGAGCAGGGGAGGACGTGATTCGTTCCGTGGCGGCCGCTGCACCCCAGGCGGTCGTTCACGTGGGATGTGACCCCGCCACCTTCGCACGCGACTTGGGATACTGGAACCAGCACGGATACGGAATAGAAAAGATGGCACTCATTAACGCGTTCCCCGGAACGCACCACTTTGAAACGATTGCTCTCATTACCCCCGCCTAATGAGCCTTTATGGCTTCGAGGCGGGGTGCGGCACGTTGCCGCGCCGTTCTCGGAACATTGACCGATATAATATTCACCGCCCGCCGCGGGTACGGTAGAAAAGAAGAACTAAGCACAGAAGGAGTTGAAGGCCGCTCCATGACTATCTTGGATACCATTAACTCGCCGCAGGACCTCAAGGCACTGTCTGCAGACAAGCTTGAGGAGCTAGCGGCAGAGATTCGGCAGCGCCTCATTGACAAGGTCTCCGTCACGGGCGGACATCTGGGGCCTAACTTGGGCGTGGTGGAATTGACCATTGCGTTGCACCGCGTATTTGATTCTCCGCGCGAGCCCATCATTTTTGACACTTCGCACCAGTCCTATGTGCATAAGATGCTGACTGGGCGCACGGATCAATTCGATACCTTGCGGCAAAAGGACGGCCTTTCGGGGTATACGGACCGCGGCGAGTCCGAGCATGACTGGACCGAGTCCTCCCACGCTTCGGCGTCGCTGTCTACGGTTGATGGCTTGTCTAAGGCCTTCAAGATTCGCGGCGACGGTCACCGCAATGTCATCGGTGTCGTCGGCGATGGTGCCCTCACCGGCGGCATGTGCTGGGAGGCGTTAAACAATATCTCTGAGGACAAAGACCGCAATGCGGTCATCGTGGTCAATGACAATGGTCGTAGCTATTCGCCCACCATCGGTGGCATTTCCGAAAACCTCGGCCGCATCCGCTCCCAGCACGGTTATGACGAGCTCATGGAGCAGGGCAAGCGCCGCCTGAAGCAAATGGGATGGGTAGGCGAGCGTGCCTTTGATGCTTTGCACGCCATGAAGGAAGGCGTTAAGTCCACCGTCTTGCCTACCGAGATGTTTCCAGAACTGGGCATGAAGTACATCGGCCCCATCAACGGGCACAATATCGATAGCTTGGTGCATGCCCTGACTTATGCCCGCGATTATGACGGGCCCATCATCGTGCACGTGGTTACCGAAAAGGGCCACGGTTTTGCCCCGGCCGTCAATGAGCCGAAGGACCAGATGCACTCCACCGGTGCTATCGATCCGGTCACCGGTGTGGCAAAGGGCACCAAGCAGCCTGGCTGGACGGCCGCCTTTTCAGAGGAGCTGGTAGCCGCTGCCGAAAAGCGCGATGACATCGTTGCCATTACGGCTGCTATGGCCGGACCAACTGGGCTCGCTCCCTTCCAAGAGCGCTTCCCAGAGCGGTTCTTTGATGTGGGAATTGCCGAGCAGCACGCAATGACCTCTGCCTCTGGTTTGGCGCTCGGCGGGATGCACCCCGTCGTGGCGGTATATTCCACCTTCTTAAACCGGGCTGTGGACCAGGTCATTATGGATATTGCGCTGCTAAAGCTGCCGGTAACCATCGTGCTTGACCGCTCCGGGGTTACCGGTTCCGATGGCGCTTCGCATAATGGCGTGTGGGATATGGCGCTCATGAGCATTGTGCCGGGAATGCATATTGCTGCCCCGCGCGATGGCGCGCGTCTGCGGGAGCTCTTCCGTGAGTCGCTAGAGATTGAATCTGGCCCGTCCGTGGTCCGCTTCCCTAAGGGCAACCTGCTGCCGGATATGGAAGCGGTGGATACGTTGGGCGATGGCGTAGACATCCTGCACTATGGCGAAGCCGATGCCGGCGAGGACACCCCTGAGGTACTCATCGTGTCCATCGGTGCCATGTCCGCGCGCAGCATCGAGGCTGCGAAGCTGCTGGGCGAGCAGGGCGTGAACGTTACCGTTGTTGACCCGCGTTGGGTAGCGCCGGTGGCAAGCTCTGTGGTGGCTCTCGCCGCTGACCACGACTTGGTGGTTACGGCAGAAGACGGCCTTGTTCGCGGCGGTATTGGCTCCATGATTTCGGAAGCCCTCAGCGCAGCCGAGGTCGATACTCCTGTGCGCCGACTCGGCGTTCCGGGTTACTTCCCTAAGCACGGCTCTCGCGGCGAGGTTTTGGAAGAGTTCGGGTTGACGCCGGAGCTTATGGCGGCGTCGATAAGCGAGTGGCTAGAAAACCTCACCGCTGATGCCAACGCGCGAGGAGAAGAGAGCTAAACCTAGCCTGCTAAATAGAGCCTAGAATAGACCGTCCACGATAATCGGGGCGGTCATTTCTATTTGCCATTCGCGCGCGCCCTCCGCGCGGAGGAAGGCAGCGACGTCGCCTGGCTGCCGGATGGCGCCGGCGACAGAATCAGGTCCGCGGTGGCGCTTATTGGCGCGCACACCTACCTTCGCCCATACCGCTGCACGCACAGTGGCAGGGCGGATAAGAAGCTCGGATGGCATGCCGAGTTCAGTAGCGAGATCGGCGATGTCCGCGCGGATAGTTTGGTATATCTCCCATAGGTCCGGGTAGTCCTTGGCCCAGATGGTTTTGGAAGGAACCGGTTGTGGGGCGCGATGGACGCGAGGCCGCTGCTGCGGGGGAACGGTGCGCGCTTGGTTAAGCACGGCCATCCACCGGGCGGTCGCGCCCTTGCGCCGGCGGGGAAATCCCTTGACACGGGCAAGCTCGCCGGCGGAGGTGGGAAGGGTGCGCGCAATTTCTACCAGCGTCTTATTTGCTAATACCCGCCCGGGTGCAGTGTCCGTGCGCCGAGCGATAGCGTCGCGCTTAAACCACAACTCTCGAGCAGCAGCGAGCTGACTGCCGCTGCGCAAACTGGAGATGCCCTTCAGATCGCGCCACGTGTGCGGCTGGGGAGCGAAGTCTCCGGAATGTTCCTGGACTATGGCGGAAAATTCCTCTAAAGCCCAGTCCATCTTGTCTTGTTCGGCCAAAATATCGCGCAGGGCGTCGGCTAGCTCGAGGAGCAGTTCCACATCGAGCGCGGCGTATGCCTTGAGCTCCTCGCTGAGCTGCGGGGTGGACCAGTCGGCGTCGCCGTAGCCCTTTTCCAATTCGACGTCAAAAAGCTCTGCGACCATAGTGCCCAGATTGGGCCGTTCAAATCCCGCGAGCCGTGCCGCCAGTTCCGTGTCAAAGATGGAGCCAGGAAAAAGACCGAGCCACCCGAGACAAGGCAAATCCGAATGAGCGGCGTGAATAATCCATTCCGCGCCGTTGAGCACTGGAGCAAGGGCGGCCGTGAGCTCCTCGCGGTGGCCCTCAGGGGCAAAAAGCATCGTTCCCGCGCCGCGGCGGCGAATTTGCACTACGAAGGCGCGATCATCGTAGCGATAGCCGGAAGCGCGCTCGGTATCGATGGCAAAGGGGCCCGTACCCGCGGCGAGGCGGGCTGCGGCAGCGGTGAATTCCTCCGGGGTGGCAAGAACCGGCGGGATGCCCTCGAGCGGCCGGCTGCGCAATTTCGGCATATTAGCGGCCGAGCTCGGTGACGCCCTCAGGGGGTAGCCCGGCAACGTTGGCCAATACCTGGGCAAAGGCCTGCACGTGGGGTGCGAGATCGAGACCTTCGGCAGTCCACGAAGCGCGCATTTCGATCTGGTAGGCGCGCGGTGGGCCACCAATCTCGCCAAAACGCACGGACGCGGTGGAAGTGACGGTGCCGCCCAAATTGGTGTGGTCGGCTCCTTCCTTTTCCAGGCCTTCATTGAGCCATTGCCACGCCACATCAGGCAAGAGCGGGTCGCCTGCTACGGCATCGTCCATATCCGCCTGGATATAGGCCACAAGGCGCATGGCGCCCTCCCAAGCTTCCTCAGCGCCCGGATCGTGGAGCAGGATGAGGCGGCCAAAGGCGTCGCCCTCTGCATCGGTGGGCACGATATCTGGGTCGTCTTCGTTTCCCACTTCGAGGCCGATTGCGTGGCTAAACGGCGCAAGGCGTTGCGGTGGGCGAATGGAGCCTAGGGTGATCTCAGGGCGCAGGTCGGCCGCGTGCATGGACTCCACTGCTTGGGTGAAAGCGGCGGGGGTAGCTGGCTCGTGGCTTTCCGCCTGCCCGTGCAAAGGGGTGGGGGCGGAGGCCTCGGCGCTGCGTGGGGTGGTCGATTCGGAATTGCTCACGACGTTCAAGCTATAGTTTCGCGTCCTCTAGCTGGGGGAGGCGCGCCGATGCGGAGGCGTGTCGTCCTCCTTATGGTCGAGAAGTGACAAGGTTTCATATCCAACTTATGATGGATGTGTTCGTTAACCCAAAGGCTTCTGCAAAGGAGAACGCAATGGCGAAGCTTGATTACAAGGAACTCAACGCGGTTCAGCAATATTCCCAGCACGCAGTTTTTAAGGTGATTCCGGGCGCGCTCGGCACCGAGCGAGCGGAGATCATCGCCCAAGCGCAGGAGTTCTTTGCCGGCGTGGAAAAAGCCGGAAAGGTAACCGTGCGCGGCATTTACGACCTCACGGCTATGCGCGATTCCGCCGACTTCATGATCTGGTGGCACGCCGAGGAATTCTCTGACCTGCAAAAGGTCTTCGGGGACTTCCGCCGCGAGACCACCCTGGGCCAGGTAAGCGAAGTGACCTGGGTGGGCAATGCCTTGCACCGTCCAGCAGAGTTCAATAAGTCCCACCTGCCCTCCTTCATCATGGGTGAGGAGCCCAAGGAGTGGATCTCGGTGTACCCCTTCGTGCGCTCTTATGACTGGTACACCATGGATGATGAAAAGCGCCGCCGCATCCTTATGGAGCACGGCATGCAGGCGCGCGACTACCCCGATGTGCGCGCAAATACCGTCCCAGCCTTTGCCCTGGGTGACTACGAGTGGATTTTGGCCTTCGAGGCGGATGAGCTCCACCGCATCGTCGACCTGATGTACTTGATGCGCTACACCGAGGCCCGCCACCACGTGCGCGAGGAGATTCCTTTCCACACCGGCCGCCGCGTCAAGGACGTAGCAGAGCTCATCGCAGTTCTGCCCTAAAAGTAACGCCGCCCAGCAGTAGCCCTGCTTGGCGACGTCCCCCCTTAGCCGCGCCCCGTCACTAGCCTGCACGTTAGGCTGCTGACGGGGCGCGCTTTCTTGTGCATGCCCCCTTAGGCGGTGCCATCTTCTACCGGCTTTTCCTCCAAGTCCAGGCAGATGGAGTTGATGCAATAGCGCAAGTCGGTGGGGGTATCGTAGCCCTCGCCCTCAAAGACGTGCCCCAGGTGAGATTCGCAGTTGGCGCACAGTACCTCTACGCGACGCATGCCTAGCGAATTGTCTTCGCGCTCAATGATTTTGTCCCCTGCGAGTGGGGAGAAGAAGGAAGGCCAGCCGCAGTGGGACTCAAACTTTTCCGTAGAGCGGAAAAGCTCGGTTCCACACGCGCGGCAAGAATAGACCCCCTCGGTGGTGGTATTGGTGTACTCGCCTACGTGGGGCGGCTCGGTGCCGGCTTCGCGCAGGACGTAGTATTCCTCGGGGCTTAAGCGCTGGCGCCATTCGGTATCGGCAATGAGCTTGAAATCGGTCATGGGCCGAGTCTAAACCGTGCTGCGCGCGGTACGCAACCAGCGGGCGACCGTAGCGAAAATTGCGACGATAAGCAGCGCCCATCCCGCCGTGGCCGTGAAAAAATTCATCCACCGACCAGCATCCGGGTGCGCTGTAGACGCCCAGGAAACGGGAGCCAAATAGAAAAAGGCCGCAAACCACGCACCCGCAGAATGGAAAACCGATCGCTTGAGCACAACGGTAAACATCAATGGGAATAGCCACATGGAGTAATACTGCTGGCCAAGGGAAGACAGGAAGAAGATACCCACCATGATCGCCCCGCTCGTCGTCAGTGCCCACAAGGTCGGGTCGGAGTTGCGCCAGCGCAAAAGCCCGAGAATCGCTGCGGCCGAAAGCGCGGCAAAAATCAACCACACGGTCCAATACAGTCCCGCGCCAAAGTCAACGTAGGCGTGGAAGCCTGCCCAGGAGGAATTGGCATAGTCACGGGTTTCTGAGAGGTAGGGCAGGAGGTTATCCACAAAGCCGCTAGCGCCCGGCACGAGCGGCCACGCTAGGAGGTTGAGAATTACCGGTACGCCAATGCCGGTAGCAAGACTGCGCCATTGCAGCTTGACCAAGGGCAGGAAGAGCAATGGCGCAAATTGCGGCTTAATGACGATGGCCAAGCCAATGACCACGCCTGCCACCCAGCCCAGCCATGGGGTGCGCTCGGCGCGCACGAAAGCCCACAAGAACACGGCCATGCATAGCAAGAGAATGCCGTTGATATTAGTAAAAGCGAGCGTATTGGTCACCGATTCCGTGACAAAGGCCAAAGCGATAGATACTGGCCACACTGCCGAAGTAAGTTTACGGCCCACCGTAAGGGTGAGCACCGCTAGCGCTGCCACGATTGCAGCAGCGTTGGCGACGATGAATAGTCCCCGTGCTAGCGAAAAATCAATATGAGCTAGCGGCGCGAGCAGCAGCGTCGCCCCCGGGGTATACAGGTACAGCGGGTCAACGTGGTTATAAGCCTGCTCATAAACCGGCTGGCCAGTGGACATGCGTGCCACAGCGTTATACACGGTGGTGAAATCATCCGTCGGCGTGCCATTGCGCGCGACGATGAACACGCGATGCACAACAAGCAGGATGGCCACGGGCCAGGCAGCGGCATTGATACGGGAATTCACGGCCCCTTAGTCTACGGCCTAGCGGGCGCGGGAATACCGCAGAAACACCGTGCCATCCTGATCGGTCGCGACATTTTCTAACTGCATGCGGCGATGGGAATGCTCGCCCTTAAACGTCGCCATGGGAGTTTCCACGCCGGTAGATAGATGTGGGTCCAGGGTCAAATACATTTGGTCGATGGCATCGACATCTACCAACTGCCCAATCATTCCTGGCCCGCCCTCACACAGCACGCGCTTAAACCCGCGGTCCTTTAAGACAGATATGTAGTCCTGCACGGTTCCTTCGCCAGCATCGCAGACTTCCGCGCCTGTGGATTCGATGGTCGCGATGCGCTTTGCGAGCTCTTGATCGTCCCGGCTGCTATGGGGGACTAGGAGGATGGGCGGGGTAGTAAAATCCGTGAAGAAGTCCGAGGTGATATCGAAATCAAGGCTGCGGGAAGGTACGGCAATAGGAGCCGGCCGCGAACCAACCCCGTTAGGTTTTACTCCGGAGTAGTCCTCTGCGCGCACCGTTTGCGCACCCACCAACACGACGTCTGCCCAGTTACGTAGAGCAGTAAAAAGCTGCCCGTCAGTGTCGTTTCCCATGTCCTCGGAAACGTGGTTCATGGTTGCCGAGCCGGTTAACGTGCTAACCATATTCGTGCGGACGGTGAATACATCACCGGAATCAGGGCCCAATAGCGAAGAGATATCCATGCCTTCCCAGCCTAGCCAAGGCACCAGATACCCAGCACGGCAAAGTACCGGGCATAGCCACAGGAGAGGGGCTTACACCAGGCGGATGAGTATTACGCCAACCAAGATCACTGCAATGCCGGCTATCTGGCGCATGGCGACGCGGGCACCCCGCATCCGATCAATGAGCACGGAGCCCAACATGGAACCAAGAAGGGTTGTCACCACAGTAAGCCCAGTGCCAATCTGCGGTACTAAGGCCGCGTTGCCAAAGACAAACAAGGCTCCCAAGGCGCCGCCTGCCCACATCCACCACGGGTTAGCCTTTCCCTCGGGACGCTCAATGCGAGGGCGCCAGCGCAAAGCAATATTGAGCACTACCAGCGCGGAAACGCCAATGCTAAAAGAAACCAAAGCCGCACTAACGGGCGACCCGGTGATCTGACCAAGGTGGCCGTTAATGGCGGATTGGCTTGCGGTAAAGCAACCAAAGACAAAGCCTGCGAGGCGCCAAAGCCATAACGCCATAACACTGTCTTCTTGCTTCGTCGGCGCGCCGGGGCTGGCTACAATAGAAATCACTCCACCGAGGACAATTAGTGCCCCTAGGGTGCGAACTAGGGATAGTGGGGAAGTGGGGGAGTCAAATAGTCCAAAGTGGTCGACGACAAGGCCCATCATGATCTGGCCCGCGATGGGAAGGACCACGGTTTGGACCGCGCCCAGATGAGGAAACAAAAGGATATTTCCAGTAAGCGCAACCACGCCGAGCAGGCCACCGAACCAAATCCACAGCGGTTCCCCAAAGGCACGGGAAATGCCGAATTCGCCGCCGGTGACGGCTGTCGCGATGACAAGCAAAGTCATCGTGCCCACGGCAAACGAGATGAGCGAAGAGGAAAACGGCGTGCCAGTAGACGCGCGAAGGCGCGTATTAACCAAGGTCTGAACGGGCAGAACGAGTCCGGCGATAATGCCTAAGAGAATCCACAACACGTCGGGACACTTTACAGGCATATAAAGAAACCCGCCCAAGCTCCCATGGAGTGGAGCGATGGGCGGGAAATTGTGGTCCTAACTGGGATTGAACCAGTGACCTTTCCGGTGTGAACGGAACGCTCTCCCACTGAGCTATAGGACCTTGCGGTGGCTAAATCTACACCGCACTAAATTCAAACACCTAATTGCCTGGGCAGGAGTGCACATCAGAGGGAGGTGAACTGTGGTTCACTGTCTTCGGAGAATCACATCAGTGTGTTTTGGGATGGTCCGAATGTAAAAAATCGGCGCCGGAAAGAATGCCGTTGGGCTGGGGATTTGGAAACTGGCGCGGAGCACGATAATGTTTCTTCTCGCACCGCAACGGTACAAAGTTCGCGGAGCAATGCGGATGTAGCGCAGTTGGTAGCGCATCACCTTGCCAAGGTGAGGGTCGCGAGTTCGAGTCTCGTCATCCGCTCCACGCTTTTCTAAGGGTTCTCCCGTGAAGAGTGGTTCTAAATGAATAACGCGCGATTAGCTCAGTGGGAGAGCGCTTCCCTGACACGGAAGAGGTCACTGGTTCAATCCCAGTATCGCGCACAAGGACTTTGTCCTAGAAACCGGGCCTGGTTTCGCATGCGGATGTAGCGCAGTTGGTAGCGCATCACCTTGCCAAGGTGAGGGTCGCGAGTTCGAGTCTCGTCATCCGCTCCAGCACTGTATTGTGTGAGGCGGTATCGCCACGGTGGAATGGCCGAGTGGTGAGGCAACGGTCTGCAAAACCGTGCACACGGGTTCGATTCCCGTTTCCACCTCAACTTCTTAATGCCTTCGGGCATTAAGCGCGATTAGCTCAGTGGGAGAGCGCTTCCCTGACACGGAAGAGGTCACTGGTTCAATCCCAGTATCGCGCACGAGGGTCCCTTTTGGGACTCTGTAGCAAACTCCGGTTTGTTGTGCGGATGTAGCGCAGTTGGTAGCGCATCACCTTGCCAAGGTGAGGGTCGCGAGTTCGAGTCTCGTCATCCGCTCCATATAGCCACCCCTGTAACGGGGTGGCTTTTTCTATGTTTTCTTCTGCGCTTTGTGCGATACGCTTGCCTTTGCACGGTCAAAACCCTCAGCGGAGGAGGAAAGAGGGTTAAGGGTCAAAATGTGTGTCTGGCTCGGCGTGTCGCGGGGGTTAGATTTGGCCTTTTTGAATGCCGATTGAGTGGGTGTAGTCGGTGTCGATAGCGTTGTCGTAGAGGGCTGGGCGT